>JAIOOZ010000052.1 GCA_021414185.1 Betaproteobacteria bacterium | reverse complement strand
GCGATGCAGGCGATGAAGACCGGCAAGCTGCGCGCGGTCGCCGTCACCAGTGAGCAGCGCTGGCCGTTCACGCCCGAGTTACCGACGCTCGCCGAAAGCGGCATCAAGGGCTTCGCCGCCGTCAACTGGTGGGGCATCCTGTTTCCGGCCGGCGTGCCGCGCACCATCATCGACAAGGTCAATGCCGATCTGGTGAAGGCGCTGGCGACGCAGGACGTGAAGAGTCGCCTTGGGGAGTTGGGCGTGGAAACCATCTCCAGCACCCCCGAGCAGTTCGGCCAATTCATGGCGAGCGAAGCCGCGCGCTGGGGCAAGCTCGTCAAAGAAGCGAACCTGCGGGTCGAACCTTAGAAGCTGTCTCAAAAAAGCATTAAGCGCCCGACGAACCAAAAAATATTCCTTCCCCTTCAGGGCGAAGGCCAGGATGGGGGTGGGTCAATGACTAACGCGTTAACAGCAACCCATCCCCACCTCAGTCCTCCCCTTGAAGGGGAGGAAGACTAGTTTTGAGATGATTTCTAGCAATTGCGAGGGCGTGGCAACTCGCCAGCGCTTAAATCGTTCAACGCTTGAATTCGCGCATTTTCGGGTTGAGGCGGTCGATGTCGGCCTGCACCTGTTCGCGGCTGCGCTCGTAGACGATCTCCCGTCCCATCACCGAACCCACGTAGGCCAGCCCGGTGCGCGTCGGCGTCAATTCGCATTTGACGCTGTGCACGCCTTCGCCAAGCACGACCTGTATGCCGGAGGCGCGCTTGTCATAGACCACGACTTCCATGGTCTGCCCGCTTTCGGTCACGCGCACTTTGATTTTCTCGGTAATCATGGCACCCCCCCATTTGCCGCTAGTGTAGCGTCGTTAGCGTTTAGCGTCAGGAAACTGTTGCGGCGCTTGCGCGCGGTCGAACATGCCGTAATCGCGCACGACCGATGCGACGCGCAGCCGGTAGTCGGCGAAAACGCCCCCGCGGCCCTGCCATTGCGCGCGGTGATGCGCTTCGTGCTGCCGCCAGCGGATGAGCGCCGCTTCGTCGCGCCAGAACGAGAGCGAAAGGATTTTTCCCGGCTGGGTGAGGCTTTGAAAGCGTTCGATGGAAATGAAGCCGTCGATTTTCTCGAGTTCGGGCTTGAGCGACGCGGCGATGTCGAGGTATTCGTGCTGCCTGCCTGCAGCCGGTTCGACTTCGAAGATTACGGCGTACATAGCTTATCTCTCCCCGACATAGCCACAGAGATCACAGAGGACACAGAGTAACAATCATCTAAATCTTCGCTTTTCTCTGTGAACTCTGTGTTCTCTGTGGCTAAAAGATTTTGGATCATTAAACGCGCCGAAAGGCGCGTAGCCTTCGCTGGTGTTGGCGAGGCGCGGCTCGCGCCGCAGGACTTCGAGCACGTGCTCGGCGTATTCCTGCCAGTCGGTCGCCACATGCAGATAGCCGCCCGGTTTCATGCGCGTGACGAGCAGCGCGACGAACTCCGCCTGCAGCAGGCGCCGCTTGTGGTGGCGTTTTTTCGGCCATGGGTCGGGGAAAAAGATGTGCACGCCATCGAACGAGTCCGGCGCAATCATGTTGTGCAGGACTTCGACGGCGTCGTGCTGGACGATGCGCACGTTGGCGAGATTTTGTTCGCCTATGGTTTTGAGCAGACTGCCGACGCCGGGCGTATGCACCTCGATGCCGAGGTAATCGTTGCCGGGATGTTGCGCCGCGATGACCGCGGTCGTCTCGCCCATGCCGAAGCCGATTTCAAGCACCTTGGGTACGTGGCGGCCGAAGATGCCGTCAAGGTCGATGACTTGCGGCGAGTATGCGATGCCGAACTGCGGCAGAAGAGTGTCGTGCGCACGCTGCTGCGCGTTCGAAACGCGTCCCTGGCGCAGCACAAAGCTGCGGATAGGACGATGCGTGGGGACTGTCATGAAACGAAGTGTAGCGCAGGCGCTACACCCCGGCGTCAGCGTTTGTCCGCCGGCGCGCCCGCGGTAAACGTGCCGTCGACGGGAGAGCTGGGTGAGGCGGTGTACGGTTTCTTCGGCATACGGCCGGCGAGAAACGCTTCGCGCCCGGCCGCGACGGCTTTTTTCATGGCGGAAGCCATCAGCACCGGATTTTTGGCGGTGGCAATCGCGGTGTTCATCAGCACGCCCTGGCAGCCGAGTTCCATCGCGATAGCCGCATCCGACGCGGTGCCCACGCCGGCGTCGACGATGATGGGGACTTTCGCGTTATCGATGATGATCTGCAGGTTCCACGGATTGAGGATGCCCATGCCAGAGCCGATCAGCGAAGCGAGCGGCATCACCGCGCAGCAGCCGATGTCTTCGAGCCGGCGCGCCGCGATCGGATCATCGCTGCAATAGACCATCACTTTGAAATTGTCCTTTACCAGCGTCGCCGCGGCTTTCAGCGTTTCGGCCATGTCGGGAAACAGGGTCTTCTGGTCGCCCAGCACTTCGAGTTTCACGAGATCGTGACCGTCGAGCAGTTCGCGCGCGAGCCGCAGCGTGCGCACCGCGTCGTCCGCCGTATAGCAGCCGGCGGTGTTGGGCAGGATGGTGAACTGCGCCGGCGGCAGCACGTCGAGCAAACTGGGTTGCTTCGGGTCCTGGCCGATATTGGTGCGGCGGATCGCGACGGTCACGATCTGCGCGCCGCTGGCGTCGATGGCGGCGCGCGTCTCGGCGAAGTCCTTGTACTTGCCGGTGCCGACCAGCAGGCGCGATTGGTAGGGCTTGCCAGCGATGATGAACGTATCGAGATTTTCGTGGGGCTTCATGAGGGCAGAGGCAGGAAAGGGGAATCAGCGGAAGTATGCGCCGTTAATGGGAGGGCCGCATTGACCGCAATCAACCGCCGCCGACCGCCACTACGATTTCGAGCTTATCGCCGTCGGCCAGCATTTCGTCCGCGTGCCGGCCGCGCGGCACGATTTCGCCGTTGCGCTCCAGCGCGACACGCTTGCCCGCCAGGTTGAGGCGCTCGAGCAACTGGCGGCAGTTCAGCGGTTGTTCGAAGCGGTGGGGCGTGCCGTTAACGGTCAGTGCGATCATGCGGTGCGAGGCGGAAGAGTCGGGGCTTGACTTAAGACAGGCGCTGCACGTTGAACATCGGCTCGCCGCGCGCCCAGTGCCCGAAGTTGGCGATAAACATCTCGGCGCAGCGTTTTTCATTGCCGGTCGATGCCGAGGCGTTGTGCGGTGAGACGATGACGTTGGGCAGGTCCCACAGCGGCGAATCCGCAGGCAGCGGTTCCTGGCGGTGCGCGTCGAGTGCGGCGCCGGCCAGGTGGCCGCTCTTGATGGCGGCGATGAACGCTTCTTCATCCATCACTTCGCCGCGCCCGATGTTGATCAGGTAAGAGCCTTTTTTCATGCGTTTGAAAGCATCGGCATTGACGAGGTGGCGCGTTTCCCTGGTGAGCGGGCAGGCGATTACGACCCAGTCGGCGCGCGGCAGCACTTCGCCCAGTTGCGCCGGCGTGAACATTTCATCGACTGGATCGTCCGCTTTGAGCGGGCTGCGGCGCACGCCGATTACCTTGAGCCCGAAAGCGCGCGCGTAACCGGAGAATATCTTGCCGATCGCGCCGATGCCGATAATGACGACAGTCTGGCCGCGCAGGTCGGGCGGCAGCGTCGTGCCGCGCATGGGCTTCCACTCGTGTTTGCGCTGGGCATCCATATACCCCGGGAAGCCGCGCGCGAGCATGAGCAATCCGGTGAAACCCGTTTGGGCAACCGGTTCGGCGTTCGACCCGGTGGAACTCGACATCGTGACGCCTTTGGCATCGAGGGCGGGTGCGAAGGGCTGCTGGCCGATGCCGGAGCTGGTGAAGTGTATCCATTTGAGACTGTTCGATCCCATGACCGCGGCGCCGTACGCCGCATACAGGTGCTCGTCGAAGCGGATGTCGCGGTCGATGAAGGTGCAGTCGATGCGGTCGCAATCGGCCTGCGTCAGCCGCGCGCCCTTGGTTTCGGGCAGCGTCATGAACTCCACCGATTTGCCGGCGCTCGCCGCGACCGCTTTCAATTTGTCGCCGAATCCGGCAATGAACTGCTTGGACACCAATGCTATGGTCATGAAAACTCTCTCAGGGTGAAATTATTCTGCCGACCCGGAGAATAATGAATCGCCCGCCACGGTGTCAACGCGCTTGGGCGCAATGGGGGCGTGCTGTTACGCCTTGCGGGTTCCCTTGGTATTTGTGTGAAACGGGCGGAGAATACGGCGTATTCAGAATTGAAATTCCCCGCTTCCATGTCTGCCGCCTCCGCGCTTCCCCCGTCATTCAGAGACGCCCTGACATTGCATCAGTCCGGCCGGCTCGACGAAGCCGCACGCGCTTACCGTTCGATACTGCAGGTCCATCCCGATCAATTCGAAACCCTGCATCACCTGGGCATGCTCGAAGCGCAACAAGGACGTTTTGGCGAAGCCCTGCAGGCGGCGTCCCGCGCTGTCGAAGTCAATCCGCAGTCGGCGGATTCTCTGGCCCTGCAGGCCAATCTCTTGCAGGCGCTCAACCGGCACGAGGAAGCACTGGCCAGTTATCAGCGCGTCCTCGCGACGGCGCCGGGGAATACGGCCGCGCTCTACAACCTGGGCGTGCTCCTGTTGGGCCTCAGGCGCTTCGAAGAAGCGCTGGTGAATTTCGAGCGCGCGCTGGCGGTTGAACCAGCCGACGTGGAGACCCTGACCAATCGCGGCATCGCCCTCCACGAACTGGGCCGCCGCGAAGACGCCCTCAAAAGCTATGACGCTGCGCTGGCCGGCCGGCCCGGTTTTCCCGAGGCCTTGAATAACCGCGCCAATCTTTTGCGCGAACTCGGCCGTTACCCTGAGGCGCTGGCGAGCTGCGACCAGGCGCTCGCGGCGAGGCCGGCTTACCCGGACGCGTTGAACAACCGCGGGCTCGTGCTGCAGGCACTCGACCGCGCCCCGGAAGCGCTCGCCGACTTTGAACGGGCGCTGGCCCTGCAGCCGGATTTCGCCGAAGCGCACAACAACGCCGGCCTGCTGCAGGAAAAGCTGGGCAGGGCCGACGATGCCGCGGCGCGGTTTCGTCGCGCGCTCGAGCTCAATCCGGATTTCGCAGAGGCGCACAACAACCTCGGCATGCTGCTCAAGAACCAGGGCAAGGCGGGCGAGGCGATTGCCGCCTACCGCAGGGCCGTCTCGCTCAGGCCCGCCTACGCCGAGGCGCACAGCAATCTCGGCAACGCGCTGCTCGACCAGGGCAAGGTGGAAGAAGCGGAAGCATGTTATCGCGCGGCGGTGAAAATCGACCCGTCCTCGGTGCACGCCAATACCAATCTAACGGTGGCGCTCAATCAGCTGGTGCCGTCGTGGCATATCCCGATGATGAACGACGGCCGGCGCAACGAGGCCTATCGCGCTGCGCTGCAGGCGGCAGTCACGCCGGACAGCGACGTGTTCGAGATCGGCACCGGCTCGGGATTGCTCGCCATGCTGGCCGCGCGTTTTGGCGCCAACAGCGTCGTGACCTGCGAGGCGAGCCCGCTCATCGCCGCGACCGCGCGGGCCATCGTGGCCGACAACGGGCTGCAGGCCAGGGTCAAAGTCCTCGCCATGAAATCCACTGCGGTCGAGGTCGGCGCCGACCTGCCGCGGCGCGCCAACGTCATGGTGTCGGAAATATTGTCGAGCGAGTTGCTTGCCGAAGGCGTGCTGCCGAGCATCGAAGATGCGAAAAAGCGGCTGCTCGCGCCCGGTGCAAAGATTATTCCCGCCGCGGGCAGCATTGTCGTTGCACTGTTTGGCGGCGACCGTATCAAAAAGCATATCCGCATCGACGACGCGCTGGGCTTCGATCTCAAGCGCTTCAACGAGATCTCCTCGTCGAAGCGGTTCGTCTACCGTGACGATCTCGACATCGAGCTGCTATCGGACGCCAGCGCAGCGATTGTCTTCGACTTCGTCAACCGCGATCACTTTCCCGCCGAGACGAGACTGCTGCGCATCCCGGTCGTCACGGCGGGACTCTGCTATGGCGTCGCGCAATGGCTGCGCCTGCAGATGCACGACAGCATCACGTACGAGAACCACCCGTCGACGAAGACCGATGCTTCAACGTGGCAGACCTGTCTCTACCGCTTTGCCGAGCCGCTGGATGTCACACCCGGGCAGACA
>JAIOOZ010000549.1 GCA_021414185.1 Betaproteobacteria bacterium | reverse complement strand
GCGCACCGTGAACAGGATGTCGATGGTGCGCGGCAGATTGATCGCATTGTCGCGGCTGCCGAAATCCCAGGTGATCTTGTTGGCGTTGTCGTCCGCCGTGACCGTCGGCGTCAGGCCCAGATAGTCCGCGGACTGCGACGGTGCCCATTTGTATTGTGCAACCGCCGGCAACGCGGTGCCGGCGTTGGTGCCGTCGGCCGTCGTTGCATCGAACGTCCAGGCCGGACCGTTGTTGCCGGCCGGATCGTTGGCGTCGGGATCCGTCGCGTCGAACACCGGCAGCGGCAGAAAGCTAGCGAGCTTGAGGTTTTCGAAATCGCCTTCGGACAGATTGTAGGTAAGCCGGTACGTGATGTAGTCGCCGGGGTTCATCTGCGTAAGGTCGGCGATCGGCGCGAGGCTCGAATCCTGCCGGCCGTAAATGGTGAGGCTGAACGAGCCTGAGCGGATGGTGGACGATGCCCCGGTGCCGTCGGCCTCGCTCGCAACTATGGTCGTGCCGTCGACGACGCTCAGCACGCCGCCGTGAAAACCGTCGGTCACGCTGTCGCGTATCGTGTTGTCGACGTTGTCGCTCTGGTTGATGCGGCTGTCACCGCCGTAACCCGCGCCGAATTTGTCGGTGTAATGGTCGTCGATCAGCGCCTGGAACTTGAGCTGACCGGTGGTGCCGGACTGGTGCACGGTGTTGTGCGTACCGCCCATGGCATTGGAAAACAGGTCGCCGGCAATGCGCGAACCGGTCGTCAGCCCGCGCGCGCTGAATTCCGCCGCCAAATCGAAATCGAGAATCGACGCGCCGTCGTAAATATTGCCGGGCTGCGCGCCGTTGCCCTTGTCCGGATTGGCGGTCGCGACGACATTGGTCACCGCTAGCGCGCCGAAGGTCGCGCCGTCCTGCTGGAACGAGAGCGTCGGCGTGCCAACAACCAACTGGCCGTCGCCGATGATGTCGCGCAAAGTGAGATCGTCGAAAGCGAAATAATCCGAGACCTGGAAGTTGATCGTGTATTCCAGCGTATCTCCCGGCGTGACGCCGGCGGCGCCCGTATCGACCGCAATACCAACACCCTTTTGAATGGCCAGCGCCTTGGCGGTCACCGTCGGGGCCGGATTGGTATCGACGCCGTTGACGGGCGAGATGGGATCGCGCACATCGTGCGGGGTCCAGCCGCCGGAACTGGTCGCGCCGCCGAACTGGATCGCGACATCGTTTGCGCTTACGGGATCGATGATGTCGGTGCCGCCCTGGTCGGTCTTCGGCACGAAATATGTGACGGTGATGGTCTGCGTGCCGGTCAGCGAGCCCCAATGCACGGTGTACGTGCTGTTGGCGTTGGTGTAGTTGCTCTGTGTCAGGCTGGTAGTGCCGAACACGAACGCCGGCGTCACGACACCGCCGCCCGTGGCGGAAATGTTGGTGACGACTATTTCGCCGTTGTTCGCACCCGTCAGCGGCAGCGACTGCAGCAGATCGAAATTGGTCAGCGTCTGTCCCGGCGCGACATCGACCGTCACCGTCAGGGTATTCAGAAAATTGCCGCCGGTCGCCGTCTCGCCTTCCGGCGAATTGATCGCGGAAGTGATTTTGAACAACGTCGGGTTGATTGTCGCCGTCACGTCCGCGGCCAGCAGCGCCGGATCCGGGGTGGTCGGGTTGTCGAGCGCGTCGTTGCCGTACTGGAAGCCGCCGCCCGCGCGTATGCCGAGCGTCTTGTCGACGTCCATGTCCTGCGACAGCGTGGCGTTGACGACGATGTCGGCGACCGGCTGCGCGGGCGTGAAGCTGCCGAAAGGAAGCTTCACGATATAAAGCTTGTCGCCGGCCTGAAAACCCGTCGGCACGGTGATATTGATCAGGCTGCCCGATGCGTCCTTGGCGAACGGATGCACGACGGTGCCGCCCGCGCCCACTGCCAGATTGATGGTCGTGATCAACGAGGGATCGACGGCCTGGCCGAGATAAGTAAACGAATTGACGGTCAGGCCGTCGTCCGCCGCGGCCCCTGCTCCGTCCGGCCCCGTTACCGGCACCCACAGCGTCACGTAAGGACCGAACCCGACTTGCGTCGGATCGGCGTTGTCGAACCGCAGTGTGAAATTGAAGGTTTCGCCGAGTTTCACCACCGCGGGCATGCCGACGATCTGCACGTCGGGCAATGCGTTCGCGAGCAAGCCATCGTAGGCGCCGAGCGCCGCGTCCGCAAACGCGAGCTTCGATTCGATGGTCCCCGTCGCTGATTCGAGCAGCCAATCGCCGCCGAGTGCTGCCGAGCCCGTCGGACCGATGGAAGCCGCGACATCGGCCTGCGTTGCCTGCGCGAGTGCGGCGATGAACGCCGCGCCGCGCGTGCCTTGCGCGACATCGCAGCCAAGCAGCAGCAAATCGCCATCCGCGGTCATCGCTTCGCGCCAGCCGGCGATTGCGGCCGCATAAGCGCCGGTCAGCCCCTGTTGATCGAGTTTCGTTTTGCCGAGTTCGATGAAGCCCGGCCCGCCGTGCGACACGATCTGCACCGACGCGATATCCTGCGCGCGTGCCAAGGTGTCGGAGATGGTCTGCACGCCATCTTCGCCCTGCCCGATCTTGACGACGGTGGCGGCCGGATCGACGCCTGCCAGCAATTGGTCGGCGTTGGCAACGCGGTAATCGACGAATACGATGGTCTTGCCCGCCGCCGGGGCGCTCTCGGCGAGCCGGTCATTTGCGGGCTTTTCGCCAACCGCCGCCGGAACATCGACAGCTTTCGACGGCGTATCCGCATGCACGGTTGCCGCGGCGTCCACCGCCAGCGCGCCGTCGAACAACATGCGCGGCTCCAGCGCCAACGCGCGATTGCGGTTGCGGCGCACGCTGCGCGCGGGCTTGATTGCCAGGGTCTTGGGCATGGGTTCCGGGGTATTGGGCATGGGCCGCTGAATTGAGCGTTACGACGACCGCGAAGCTATCGCAAAAAGCGTGCCATTATAGTTGAATCCACATCCTGTAAATGGCATTAAGTCGCATGTTCAGTCCTGCACACACAGACCTGAACTACCCGCCGGCGTTACCGCCTGAGCGAACCACCTAAAAGCCGCTTTCGCGCACCAATAGGGCGAGCAAACGCGACACAAAGTTCCCGGCGAGCGCAAACAATCCGGTATCGACGTGCACGCTGCCGCGCATGACCGAGTCGGGCAGCGCCTGGTCCTCATCCGCGACGATCTCGACACGGTAAACCGCGTCGTGCGCGACCAGTGCGCCGCGGTCGGTTTTGACCGTGGCGAGGCCGCCGCCGTGCACCGACGCGAGCAAAGGATGCGCGACCTGCCGCGTTGATGCGGCGTCGACCGATGTTACGCGGCCGACCACCGGCGCAGCACCGGCGCGGTCGGGATAAAACCGTATTTTGTTGCCCACCTGAATCGCGCGCACCTGCGCTTCATCGACATAGGCATCGATAACATAACGCGCCGGCGCCACCACCCGCATCAGTGGGCGGCGCGAATTGACCCAGCGGCCGGCCACGATTTCAGGCGACAGATCGCGCACCACGCCCGCAAACGGCGCATGCAATTCGAGTTGGGCGAGTTCGTTGCGGGCGCCCTGCTGCTCCGCGAGCGTTTGCGCCAACTGCTCCTGCGTCACCCGCATGCGCTCGCGCTGCAGCGGAGATGCCGGCGTGCGCGCGAGTTCGAGCGTCAGCGCCTCGGCTTCCAGCGTGGCTTTGGTCAGCCGCAACTGGAGTTCCGGCGATTCGAGCTTTACCAGCAGCGCCCCGGCCGCGACACTCTGGCCCGGCTGCACCGCCAGTTCGCCCACGCGCGCGGGCGTTTGCGCATAGACCGCGTAATCCTGCTGCGCCCGCAGCAGCGCAGGCGCAGTGACATGGCGCTCCACCGGCACGAGCCAGATTAAGAGCACGATGGCTGCACCCAATGCGGCGAATGGCCGCCATGCCGGCCGCAGTTCCGCACGACGGCGGCGCAATACACTGATCTCGCCGGCGACCGGCCGCACCACGAACCAGCCGACCTCGACCAGCATCAACAGGATGCCGAGCAGCTTGAAAAACAGGTAATAGACGAGCACCGCGATGCCGAGAAACAACACCAGCCGGTAGATCCAGGTCGCCAGCGCAAAAGCGATTAGCGCGCGGCGGCGCGTGGCGGTGAGTTCGGGCTCGGGCATCTCGTCCTCGAGCCGGAAAAACGTGCGGCGCAGCCACCAGCGCGCGAGCGCGAAACTGCGCTCGTGCAGATTCGGCATGCCGAGCGCGTCCGACAGCAGAAAATAACCGTCGAAACGCATGAACGGGCTCGCGTTGATCGCCAACGTCAGCAGCCACGTCGTCGTCGCCAGCAGGAAAAATACGCTGCGCAGCGCACCGTCCGGCGCCAGGCTCCATGCGAGGGTCGCGAACACCGCGAGCGCCAGCTCGGTGGTCATGCCCGCAGCTGCGATCGCGAAGCGCTGCCGCCGCTCCATCAGCTTCCATGTTTCGCTCGTGTCGGTGTAGAGCACCGGCCACAAAACAAGGAAGGCGACGCCCATCGTCGGCACGCGCACGCCGTAACGTTTCGCCGTGTACGCGTGACCCAACTCGTGCAGGACCTTGGCGAAGCTGGCGGCGAGCGCGTAGAAGAAAAGTCCCTGCGCGCTGAAGAAATACAGGAAAGTCTGCGCAAACGCGTCGGCCTGGCGCAGCACCAGGAAAAACGCGATGACAGCGACCGCGACGGTCAGCCGCACAAAGCCGCGCGTGTAGAACGGGCGCACCCAGGCCTGCGTGGCATCGAGAAACGCGTCCGGCCGCACCAGCGGAATGCGGAAGAAAAGATAGTGATGCAGCAACTGTTTCCACCACGCCGCCGCCGGTGCAAGCGCGCGGGCGCGTAACTGTGCGCGCTGCAGCGCCGAGGCCGCCCGCAGCAACTGATGCTGGTCGAGGAAACGCGCGAGCTCGGTGACTTCCGCCAGCGTCGGCCGCAATGTGGTGTCGGCGGCAACTGCGTGTATCAGGGCTGTCGCATCCTCGCTGTCGTTCCAGCGCCGCAGCAGCTCGAACTCGAGCCAGCCGATCTCGAAAAACCGGTTGCGTACCGGGTCGAGCACGCGCCAGGTCGGCGAGCCGTCGGCGTGAGCGGCGCCGGGAAAGAGCTTGAGGTCCTGCCGCAGTCGCGGCAGCGGGGCCGGATCTGGCATCGCGGGGATGGGGTTGCTGTGGCAGAGCGCGCATTATCCACAATCGCCGCCTCGTCGCGCAATCGGCAAACATGCAGGTATATAATCGGTTGGTCGTCTCCATCCGGCGATAGACCGTCAGATAATCCCCCGGGAGTCGCTGTGTACCCAATTCGCTTTTTTACGCGCTGCGCCGCGGCCGGGTTGCTGTTTGCGGCCGCCTTAGCCGGCGCGCAGGACTATCCCGCCAAATCCATCCGCATGATCATCCCGTTCCAGGCGGGCGGCTCGCTCGGCCAGGTGGCGGAAGCGATCAACTCGCGGCTGTCGCAGCGGCTGGGCCAGCGCGTCTTCATCGAATACAAACCGGGCTTGAGCGGCACCACGGGCGCCACCATCGTGGCGCAGGCCCCGGCCGATGGTTACACGGTATTGCTCACCAGCGAATCGCTGCTGATCAGCAGCGAACTCGTCAAGGTACCGTACGATCCGCTGAAGGACTTCATTCCCGTCAGCCAGCTCGTGCGCGGCTATATCGTGCTGATCGCAAGCCCGCGTTATCCCGCGAACGACATCAAGAGCGTGATTACGCTCGCGCGCGACAACCAGGGCCTGACGAGTTTCGGCAGTTCCGGCAGCGGCACCACCAGCCGCCTCGTCGGTGAAATGCTCAATATCGAAACCAAAGCCGACCTGCTGCATGTGCCGTATCGCGGCGCGTCCGCCGCGCGCAACGACGTCGTGATGCGGCAAGTCGATCTTGCGTTCGACGACCTTGGCCCCGCGCTCGATGCCGCGAAGGCCGGCCGCATCAAGATGATCGCGCTCGCCAGCTCCAGCCGGTCAAAAATCGCGCCCAATCTGCCGACAATCAGCGAAACTTTCCCCGGCATCAGCGCAGATCCGATGATAGGCGTGTGGGTGCGCAGCGGCACGCCGGCAGCCGCCGTCGAGCGGCTGGCGCGCGAACTTGCCGCGGTGGTACGCGATCCCGCAGTCGCGAAAATCCTCACCGAGCAAACGTACGAAATGGTCGGCAGTTCGCCCCAGGAGTTCGGCGTCGAGGTCAATGCTGCGCAGGAGAAATATCGCCGCATCGTAAAGACGGCCGGCGTCGAACTCGATTGAATCGCCGGCAAGACACACTGCCGGCGCGTAGCTGGCCGCGGCAATCTGTTTGCGTATTACACTGGTGTTCGGGCCGGTAACTTCATGAGGAGATCATGAGTATCAACTTGCGTTCCTTCAGTCCCTTCGCGCTGCTGCTCGTATCGATCGCCCTCATCCCGCTCGCGGGCGCCGCGACCTGGCCGGAAAAACCGGTACGCATCCTCATCCCCTGGCCGCCCGGCGGCAGCACCGACATCGTGGGCCGCCTGCTGGCCGTCGAGCTCACGACACGTCTCAAACAGCAGGTGATCATCGACAATCGCTCAGGCGCCGGCGGCATCGTCGGCATGCAGATCGCAACCGCCGCGCCGCCCGACGGCTACACGTTGATGCTGACGTCGACGGCGTACGGATATCTGATCGACAAGCAGGAAGTGCCCGTCGATATCGTGAAGTCGTTCGCGCCGGTCGCGCTGATCGGCCTGGGCGAAAGTGCGCTCGCCGTGCATCCCGCGCTGCCGGTCAAATCAGTCAAGGAACTGATCGCGCTCGCGCGCGCACGGCCGGGCGAACTCAACTATGCGTCGTCGGGCATCGGCGGATTTCCGCACATGAATACGGAATTGCTCAAATTGAAAACCGGCGTCAACATGGTCCACGTGCCGTTCAAAGGCGGCGGCCCGGCGATCGCCGACGTCGTCGCCGGCCACACGCAAATCTATCTCGGTGCGCTCGTCACCGTGATGCCGTTTATCCAGAGCGGGCGCCTGAAGCTGCTCGGCGTGGGCGGCACCAAACGCAACGCCAATCTGCCCAACGTGGCGACGATCAGCGAGACGGTGCCCGGCTATGAAACCTATATCTGGTGGGGACTCTTCGCGCCGCCCGCGACGCCTGCCGCGACGATCGCGCGCTTGCACGCCGAAACGATCAACACGCTCGATTCCCCGGGATTCGTGAAGAGACTCGACGAACAGGGCGGCGCGCCGTCCAAGATGAGCACCGCCGATTTCGGCAAGCTGATGGTGTCCGAAACCGCCAAGTGGATCGAAGTGATCAAGGCGGCGGGAATCAAGGGAGAGTGAGAACCGCCTGATGTCCGAAGATTTGACGCTGGCGATGCCGGATGGCGTCCGCATCGTCGTTCCCGACGATCTGCGCATTACATCCACTTACGTATTGCTCGAACAGCAGGACTGGTTCGAAGACGAGATCCGCTTTCTGCGCGCGGCCATGCAACCCGGGATGCGCGCCATCGATGCGGGAGCCAATTTCGGCGTCTACACGCTTGCTCTTGCGCGCTGCGTTGGCGCGGGCGGACGCGTGTGGGCGGTCGAACCCGGCGAGCAAGCCGCGGGTTATCTCGCGCGCAGCATAGCCACGAACGGATTTTCCCAAGTCGAACTGATACGCTGCGCGCTGTCGCGCGCCGACGGCAGCGGCTTCCTGCAAACGGGCATCACGCCGGAATTGCGCCGCCTCGTGCGCGACGACGCGTCCGCCGCGGTGGGCGTGAGGTCGCTCGACAGCCTTGCGGCGGAGCGCGGAATCGCCGGCGTTGATTTCATGAAAATCGATGTCGAAGGCGAAGAATCCAATGTGCTCCAAGGCGCCGCCGGATTTCTCGCGCGCGAATCGCCGCTCTTGATGATCGAGTTCTGGGGCGACAGGAAATTCAACACGGATATTTTCGCGCCGCTGCTGCGCCACGGTTACGACACGTATCGTCTGGTGCCCGGCATCAACGTGCTTGCGCCGTTTTACGAATCCGAAGAGCCCGACGCCTACCAGCTCAATATCTTTGCCTGCCGTCCGCCGCGCGCTCAGCGCCTTGCAGCATCGGGACATCTCATCCCCGCCCCCGCGGATAAAGCGCCGCGTTTCGAACGCGAGCCGGGGCTGGAACCGCTGTTTGCGCAGCCTTTTGCCCAAAGCCGCGCGCAACAATGGCGCACCCTTGCTGAAAGCGCACCGCGTGAAAGTGAAAACGGGACCTATCTTGACGCGCTGCGCTGGTTCTTCGCTGCCGGCGACAAGGCGAACAGCGCAACTGCCCGTTACTGGGCGCTCGAGCAGGCGTACTTGAAACTGCGTGGATTGATCGAATCCAATTTCACTGCCGGCCGCGGCGCTTCATTCGTTCGCGTCGCCGCGGCGTACGGCCGGCGCGCGGAAGCCGTCGCGGCGAGCCGCCGGCTGGTGAGCGCGATCCCCGCGCAGGGCGAGCAGGCTTTCGCGGAACCGTTTCTGCCGCCGTGGCCTTATCAGGAGTCGCTCGATCCCGGGCCGGATTTAAGCGCGTGGCTCCTGGCGTCCGCGGTGGAAAGTTATGAACACTTGTTCCAGTTTTCGTCGAGCGACAAGACAGCCCTCGCGCAGGAGTCGCTCAACGTTCGCGTCGATGCGCAGTTATTAAGCCCCGCCTACGCGCGTCGCGAAGACCTGTTCAAGCGGCGGGCACTTGCATTTTCGGCTCCGTCCGCCTGACGAAAAAAGCGCTTAGAGTGCCTATGTGGGCCAGCGAACAGAGGAAACAGGCGGAAACCCCCAAAATCGAGACGATATCCATGCGTGTACGCGTCTGAACGCGTATAAGAGAAGTGGGAGCCTTATGAAAAAATCAATGCGTCTGCTTTCATGCTTGGTGCTGGCCAGTTGGGCCCTAGGCGCCAGCGCCCAGTCAGTCTGGACTTATGAAGTCATCGGCGCCAACAACCAGTACACCATCGGCACCAAGCCCCCGATGGATATTTCCTACCCGCCGGGCAATGCTCGCGCGCCGATATACACCGCCGCTGAGATGCCGCGGGGGACGGTGCTGACGTCCCAGCAAGCGGCCGAACGGATGAACGCGCCGAAGCTGATCATCATCCTCGGGCCGATGCGCTGATTTATTCGGGTGAATACGTGAATGAGTGAAGTTCACGCCTTCACCCTTCACTGCTTCACCCTTTCACGCCTCAAAAGCTACCCGCGTTGCTTCAACAACGGCCCGGTCAGCGACGACAGCCGCATACGCTGCTTGCCGAGCACATTGAAATTTCCCGGCGCGAGCCAGGCCTGGTACGCGGCCTTAAGCGCCGGCCACTCCGAATCAACAATCGAATACCAGGCGGTATCGCGATTGCGGCCTTTGACGACCGTCGCCTGGCGGAAGATTCCTTCGTACGAAAATCCAAAGCGCTGCGCGGCAGTGCGCGAAGGCTTGTTGAGCGCGTTGCACTTCCACTCGTAACGCCGGTAGCCAAGCGTGAATGCCAGCTCCATCATCAGGTACATCGCCTCGGTCGCCGCCGATTTGTGCTGCAATAGCGGCGAGAACGCAAGATGGCCGACCTCGATGCAGCCGCCGGCCGGATCAATGCGCAGGAAGCTCGCGACTCCGGCCGCCTTGCCGGTTGCGCGGTCGACAATCGCGAAAAACATCGGGTCCTTGCCGCCGGCAACGCTGTCGACCCACTTGCGATAAATTTCCGGCGATTCGAACGGCCCGTAGGCCATGTACGTCCACATGCCGCCGTCGGTATCCAGAATATTGGCGGCGTGCAGAGTTTCCGCGTGAGCAGCTGCATCGAGCGGTTCAAGTATGCAATAACGCCCTTCTATGGGTGCACGCGCGGGCGGTTGCGGTGGCTTCCAGTCGGGGATAACTACACCCACCGGCTGACCTAATTCATTGGTATCGTGCCTCATTCATGACCTTTGCCTCTCCCCCCTCACTCCAAGCCGCAATCGTAGCAAAAAAGCAGCGCGAAAAGACAGGCAGTAGTGCCTTTTGTCTGCAAGCGTACACCGCTGGTCGCAAACCCGAACCTTCGAACCTATTCGAAACGCCGCGATTAAACAAACCTGCGGCCGCTTGCCCGTCGCAGCTTGATCCCCGGCTGCTCATTCCGGACTTTTCTTCGCCGCCAGCAGTATCAGCGCCGCAGCGGAAATCGCGGCGCCCGCATAAAACGTAATCGCGGGGCCGAACGCATCCCACAACAATCCCGCGAGCACGCTTGCGCACAGCATCGCGGCGAGGTCGGCTGCGATCAATAGCGCAAGACCGGCGATCAGCAGCGCGCGATGGCTCATGCGATCGGCGAGCCGGCCAGCGGGATAAGCGGTAAGCGCATATACGACATTCATGACGATCAGCACCGCCGGCGCATACGTATCCGGCAAGCCGAAATCTCTGGCGCGCAGGATGAGGAACGCCTCGCTGAAGCGGGCGAGCGTGAAGATGCCGCCGATGATCACCACCCACCAATAGTCGCGGCTCAATTCTTTAAGCGTCCGCCAGTGGATCGGCGTTCCCGCTTTGCCGTCGCGCACGGGTGCAACCGGCTCGCGCACGCCGGCAATCAGCAGCGCGACACACAAAAACGCCGGGATCACCGCGAACCAGAAGACCGTCCGGAAGTCGCCTGCAAATACGATCATCAACGCGATGCCGAGGAGCGGCCCCGCGAACGCGCCTACCGTATCGAGTGACTGCCGCAATCCGTACGCCGCGCCGCGGATCTCCGGCGGTGTGATGTCGGCGACGAGTGCATCGCGCGGCGCGCCGCGTATG
>JAIOOZ010000548.1 GCA_021414185.1 Betaproteobacteria bacterium | reverse complement strand
TTTCGGAAAGACGCCGGGCGCAAGGCGATAGACGGGTTTGAAAATCCGCCTCTCGTCTCTCGCCTCTCGTCTCTCGCTTTTCCTAAAGAAGTCCATCTTTGCGGAACATTTCCTTGATGCCGCGCACTGCCTGGCGGGTACGGGCTTCGTTCTCGATCAACGCGAAACGCACGTGATCGTCGCCATACTCGCCGAAACCGATGCCCGGCGACGCCGCGACGTGCGCCTCCTCCAGCAGCTTCTTTGAGAAGTCGAGCGAGCCCATTGCCTTGTACTGTTCCGGGATTTTCGCCCACACGTACATCGTCGCTTGCGGAATCTCGACCTGCCATCCCGCCGCATGCAGGCCGGCGCACATCACGTCGCGCCGCTTCTGGTACTTCATGCGTGCTTCCGCCACGCACTCCTGCGGACCTTCGAGCGCGATGATGGAGGCGACCTGGATAGGGGTGAACGTGCCGTAGTCGTGGTAGCTTTTCATGCGCGCGAGCGCGGTAACGAGGTCGCGATTGCCGACCATGCAGCCGACGCGCCAGCCCGCCATGTTGTAGCTTTTCGACAGCGTGAAGAATTCGACCGCAACGTCGCGCGCGCCCGGCACTTCCATGATGGATGGCGCGCGGTAACCGTCGAACACGATGTCGGCGTACGCCAGATCGTGCACGACATAAATCTGGTGTTCGCGCGCAATCGCAATCAAACGCTCGAAAAATGCCAGGTCCACGCACTGGGTGGTGGGATTGCCCGGGAAGTTGCAGATCAGCATCTTCGGCTTCGGATAGCAATCGCGGATCGCGCGCTCTAGCTCTTCGAAGAAATCGACCCCCGCCACCATGGGCACATGCCGGATGTCGGCGCCGGCTATTACCGGACCATAAATGTGAATCGGATAACTCGGGTTAGGCACCAGCACGATATCGCCGCGGTCCAGCGTCGCCAGCGCAAGGTGGGCAATGCCTTCCTTGGAGCCGATGGTGACGATCGCTTCCGAATCCGGATCGAAATCCGCATTGAAGCGGGTCTTGTACCAATTGCAGATCGCGCGCCGCAACCGCGGGATGCCTTTGGATACGGAATAGCCATGGGTGTCGGGGCGCCGGACCGACTCGATCAACTTGTCGACAATGTGTTGTGGCGTCGGACCGTCCGGATTGCCCATCGACAGGTCGATCACGTCCTCGCCGCGCTTGCGGGCGGCCGCCTTCAGTTCCCCGGTAATATTAAATACGTAGGGAGGCAGGCGTTTTATGCGGGCGAATTCTTCCATGTGATTCTCAAAAAAGCGGCTAAGGGCGTGAAAAAGCGTATAATTTTATCCGACCTGACCTCCCGCGGCAAATCCGTTTGCAGTGAAATTCCACCTCCAGACCCCGGCCGGACACAACCTTTTCACCGGTCACGGCGCCGGCTACGTCGCTATCAATGGCGTGCGCTTCGCGAAAAGCCTGCTGGTTACGCCCGAGCGCCTGGTCGAGGATTGGCCGGCGAGCGACTTCGAGCATCTGAGCGCACAACATTTCGAAGACCTGCTCGCGCTCAAACCCCAGATCGTGCTGCTCGGCACTGGTGCCACGCTGCGCTTCCCGCGCCCTGAACTCACGCGCTGCCTGCATACGGCGCAGATCGGGCTGGAAGTCATGGACAACGCCGCGGTGTGCCGCACCTATAACATCCTGACCGCGGAAGGCCGCAACGTGGTCGCTGCGGTGCTGCTGGGCTGAGTTCTAAATCTCCGCCAGCGCCTTGAGATGGGTGGCGACGCTGCGCCCAAGGGCATGGAGTTCGTAGCCGCCTTCGAGCGATGACACGATACGCCCTTGCGCGTATTTATCGGCAACCGCCTTCAACTGCTGCGTGACCCACGCATAATCCGCTTCAACGAGCTTGAGCATTGCCATGTCGTCATCGCGATGGGCATCGAAACCCGCCGAGATGAACAGCATTTCAGGCTTGAACCGCTCGAGCGCGGGCAGCCAATGCGTTTCCACCGCGGCGCGGAACTCTTTGCCCCCGCTGTACGCAGCAAGCGGAATATTGACCATGCGCTCGGAATGCCGCTCAATGCCGCTATAGGGATAAAACGGATGCTGGAAAGTGGATACCATCAGCACGCGCTCGTCATCGCGAAAAATTTCCTCGGTGCCGTTGCCGTGATGGACGTCGAAATCGGCTATGGCTACGCGCTGCAATCCGTAATGTTCCAGCGCATGCGCAGCAGCGACCGCCACGTTATTGAACAGGCAAAACCCCATTGCGCGGCTGCGCTCGGCGTGGTGCCCGGGCGGACGCACGCTGCAAAACGCGGACTGCGCCTCGCCTTTCATGACCATGTCGGTTGCCAACACCGCGGCACCCGCCGCGCGCTGTGCTGCCTTCAGCGTATCCGGACACATTGCGGTGTCCGGGTCGAGATGTATCATTCCCGAATGCGGCGCCCTGCTTTCAATCGACTCGATATAGCCTGCGGCATGCACGCGCTCCAGGTGTTCGTGCTGAGCCAGCGGCGCTTCGGCGTGCAGCAGGAAATTGCCTAGTCCCGAAGCAATCAACTGGTCGTCGATCGCCCGCAGCCGCGCCGGCGACTCGGGGTGCATGGGTCCCATGTCGTGCAACAGGCAATCCGGGTGCGTAATGAAAGCGATAGTCAAATCGGCTCGCGTACCATAGGCATGAAGTAACGCCTTGATATTATGCTTGACGCACGAGGTTGTCTAATTGTTAGCAGCCATTGTCGCTGCGAATTCGACGCAGCATTTCAGCCTGCTAGAATCCCCCTCCCTGCCATCTGCCCTGCGCATGCAATCCTACCCTGCTCACCTGGTCAAAACGATCACGCTTGCTGACGGCACAGCGGTCACGCTGCGGCCCATCCGCATCGCCGACGCGGATATCGAGCAGGAGTTCGTGCGCGGCCTGTCGGACGAGGCGCGCTATTTTCGCTTCATGGACATGCTGCGCGAACTGTCGCCGCAAATGCTCAAGCAGATGACCGATATCGATTACCACAACCAGATGGCACTGATCGCCGTCACGCGCCGCAGCGGGAAGGAAGTCGAGATCGCAGTCGGCCGTTACGTTGTGTTCCCGAACGGCACAGACTGCGAATTCGCCATCGTGGTGAGCGACGCCTGGCAAAGAAAAGGCATAGCCAAGGCACTGATGCAGCTCCTGATCGAAGCAGCGCGCAGCCGCGGCCTGAAGAAAATGGTCGGCGAAGTCCTTTCGAGCAACAGCAAGATGCTGCATTTCGTCAGCACGCTGGGCTTTCATGCCGCGATGGATCCGCACGACCCGCGCCAAATGCAGGTAACCAAGGAATTGCAGGTTTGATGATCGAGAAATCAGGCCTGAATTTCACGGGCAAGTTACAATTGCGAAAACCATGAATCAGCAACTCGAAAAAGTAACAAGCCAGGTCGGCAAGATCATCCTCGGCAAGGAACACCAGATACGGCTCGCCATCGCCTGCCTGCTTGCGCGCGGCCATTTGCTGATCGAGGACATTCCCGGCGTCGGTAAAACCACCCTGGCGCACGCGCTCGCGACGACGCTCGGCCTGCATTTTCAGCGCATACAATTCACCAGCGACCTGTTGCCGGCCGATATTCTCGGCGTCTCGATTTTCGACCGCGAAGCCAGCAATTTCCGCTTTCACCCGGGGCCGATATTTTCGCAGGTCATCCTCGCCGACGAAGTCAACCGCGCCACACCCAAGACCCAGAGCGCGCTGCTGGAAGCGATGGAAGAACACCAGGTCACGGCCGAAGGCGAAACGCGTCCGCTGCCGGAGCCGTTTTTCGTCATCGCCACGCAAAATCCTTCGCACCAGATCGGCACTTTTCCGCTGCCTGAATCCCAGCTCGACCGCTTTCTGATGCGCATCGAGCTCGGCTATCCCGATGCCCTCGCAGAGCGCGCCCTGCTGCAAGGCGTGGACCGCCGCGAATTGTTGCCGCAACTCGCGCCATGCCTGCAACCCGAGGAACTCGCGGTGCTGCAACGTGCCGCGCGCGAAGTCCATGCCTCGGGCGCTTTGCTGGACTATCTGCAGGCACTCGTCGATTACACGCGCAAATCGCCGGATTACGTCAACGGCCTGTCGCCGCGCGCTTCCCTTGCGCTGCTAAATGCGGCACGAGCGTGGGCGATGATGCACGGCCGCACCCAGGTGCTGCCCGAGGACGTGCAGGCCATAGTGCCGCCGGTCGTCGGCCACCGGCTCTACGTCGCGCGCGACAATACGCGCATCAATGGCGCCGCCGTCGCGGAGCAACTGATCGAAGCGGTGCCCATCCCATGAGAGGGGTGAGGCGAGAGGAGTGAGGGGGAAAACCATGTCTCGCTTCGCTGGTTTTTTGCTTTCCGCCTCTCGTCTGTCGCCTCTCGTCTCTCCTCTACTCGCGCCCTTCCGGGCGCTTCGCGCGTACGTCGATCGCTGGCTGTTTCAGCTTGGCGGGCCCGCAACGACCAGCCTCGAGCTGGTGCAGAGGCGTATTTTCATCCTGCCGTCGCGCCACGGCATGCTGTTCGTCGGCTCGCTCGCGCTGATGCTCACCGGCTCGATCAATTACAACCTGAGCCTCGGCTTCGTCCTCACGTTTTTGCTGGGTGGGCTCGGCGTCAACTCGATACTGCACACGTTTCGCAATCTGGCCCGGCTGCGGATTGCCGCCGGCCGCGTGCTGCCGGTCTACGCCGGCGACACCGCGCGTTTCACACTGATCATCGACAACCCGGGCGCACTCGATCGCTACAGCATCGGCATCACGCGCGGCGAGTCCGAGACCCCCGTCATTTACGCCGACGTACCGGCGCAGCAATCGACCAGTGTCGGCGTGCCGGTGCCGGCGCCGCACTGCGGTGTACTGCGCCCCGGCCGGTTTACGATTTTTACCCATTTTCCGCTCGGTCTTTGTTACGCGTGGGCGTATGCCGAGCTCGATATGCACTGCATTGTTTACCCTCGCCCCGAGCCCGGCCGGGTGCCGCTGCCGCAGGCCGAATCGCACGATGCCACCGGCGTCACCCACGGCGCGGGCCAGGAAGATTTCGCAGGACTGCGCTCCTACCACCCCGGCGATTCGCCGCGCCACATCGCGTGGAAAGCCGCCGCACGCGGGGACGCGCTGCTTACCAAGCAGTTCAGCGGCCGCGCCGCCAGCGAATTATGGCTGGATTGGACCGCTACGCCCGACACGCTGGGCGTCGAGGCGAGGCTGTCGCGTCTCGCGCGGTGGGTGGTCGATGCGCACGCCGCGGCGCTAAGTTTCGGCATGCGCCTGCCCGGCATTACGCTGCCGCCTGCGCCCGGCGACGCGCAGCGCGAGCACTGTCTCGAGGCGCTGGCGCTGTTTCAGGGCAAAAAGTCGTGAGCACCGCTCTCGACAGATTTCACCTGCGCCACGTCGCGTGGCTGCTGGGCTCGCTGGCGCTCGTCGCCGCACCCCACGCCGAACGCCTGCCCTGGTGGATCATCGTGCTGGTCGCAATGTTGATGGCATGGCGCGGCTACGCAGCGCTCTACGCGCTCAGGCTGCCGCGCCAATGGCTGCTGCTGCTGATCGCGGCGGGCGCGCTGGGCGGCATTTACATCACCTATGGGCGCATCCTCGGCCGCGACTCCGGTATCGCCCTGCTGATGGTGATGCTCGCGCTGAAGCTGATGGAAATGGCGACGCTGCGGGACGCCATGGTGCTCATCTTCATCGCCTACTTCCTGGTCATTACCAATTTTCTGTATTCGCAATCAATCCCGACCGCGGTCTTCATGCTGGGCGCGATATGGATCATCACCGCCACCATGGTGGGTTTCCAGTTCCGCACGCGCCAGGGCGGATATCGCTACCAGCTGCGCACCGCGGGTGTCATGCTGCTGCAGGCGGCGCCGCTGATGCTGGTGCTGTTCCTGCTGTTTCCGCGCGTGCAGGGCCCATTGTGGGGCATGCCGCAGGACGCGTTTTCCGGCGTGACCGGTCTGTCCGAAGACATGTCGCCCGGCAGCGTCAGCAACCTTCTGTCGTCCGATGCCGTCGCTTTTCGCGTCAATTTCGAGTCGGCGGCCCCGCCGCCGACCCAGCAGCTGTACTGGCGCGGGCCGGTGATGTGGGATTTCGACGGTTACACCTGGAGCGCGCCACGCATTCCCTATGTACCGGCGCGCGTTTACGAACCGCTCGATGCTGCTGTCGAATACACCGTCACCGTCGAACCCCACGGCAAGCGGTGGCTGTTTGCGCTCGATTTGCCCTCGAAGGTACCGCCGCGCAGCATCATGACCAACGACTTTCAGCTGTTGTTTCAATCACAGCTCACCAACCGCCTGCGCTACGACATGATTTCGCATCTGCGCTACCGCGACGCCACCGACTTGCCGGATTATGAGCGGCAGCGCGCGCTGCGCCTGCCTGGAACTTCCAATCCACTGACGCGTGAACTCGCGCGCAACATGCGCAAAAACGCGGTCGATGACCGCACATACGTAAACAACGTACTCGGCATGTTTCGCAATCAGAATTTTTCATACACGACGACTCCGCCGCTCCTCGGTTCCAATCCGGTCGATGAATTCCTGACTACAACGCGTGCGGGCTACTGCGAACACTATGCGTCGAGCTTCGCGGTGCTCATGCGCGCAGCCGGCGTTCCCGCGCGCGTGGTGACCGGCTACCAGGGCGGCGAACTCAATACCGTGGGCAATTACATGATCGTGCGCCAGGCCGATGCGCATGCGTGGGTGGAAGTGTGGTTCGCCGACCAGGGCTGGACGCGCATCGACCCGACAGCGGCAGTCTCCCCTGCCCGCGTGCAAGCCGGCGCGGTCGCGGCGGTGCCGCAGGGCGAGTCGCTGCCGCTACTGCTGCGCGGCGAATTTCGCTGGCTGCACAATGCGCGCCTGACGTGGGACTCGTTCGCCAATTCGTGGAACCAGGTGATCCTCGGCTACACGCTGGAGCGCCAGCGCGACCTCATGCAGCGCATCGGCATCGACGACGCGACCTGGCAAAGCATGGCAACGGTCATGTTCATCGCCACCGGCGTGATTACCCTGGTGCTGGCTCTGTTGATGTTGCGCAAGCTGCGCGTGCAGCGCCCTGACCCGGTGGCCGCGGCATATGCACGCTTTTGCCTGCGCCTTGCGCGGCGCGGCGTGGTCCGCCACCCTAGCGAGGGGCCCGACGCGTTCAGCAAACGCGCTGCGGCCGCCTGTCCCGAACTCGCGGCGGCAATCGGTTCGATCAGCAATTTGTATATCCGGCTACGCTACTGCAATGAGCCCGGCGCTGGAGACGCGGCGGATTTTCAGCGCGCGGTGGCGAGGTTCCGCACCCACGCATAGCAGCACGGCGAACGATCAGCCCGGCAGCAGCTTCAAGGGGTCGATCGGTTTGCCGAAACGCCTGATCTCGAAATGCAGTTTCACCTGTTCAGAATCGCTCGCGCCCATATCAGCAATTTTCTGCCCTTTGACCACGGTCTGGCCTTCCTTGACCAGCAACTGGCTGTTGTGCGCGTAGACGCTCAAGAACACTTTGTTGTGCTTGATGATGACGAGCTTGCCATAGCCGCGTATGCCGTCGCCGCTATACAGCACTTTTCCCGGCGCACTGGCGATCACGGCCTGGCCCAGCTTGCCGGCAATGCCTATGCCCTTCAAATTGGTGGACTCGTTAAATGTGCTCAGCAACTTGCCTGTCGCCGGCCATCCCCAATCGATTTTTTCGTCGTCGTCTTCGCTGGCCGCCGGCTTCTCATCGGGCCGCACTTCGGTTTTGGCGACAGGCGGCACGACTGGTGGTACCACCGGCTTGGTCTGCACTTGTCCCGACAGCTGCGCCAGCGCCTGGTCCGAATACGGCACTTTCACGCCTTTGGGCTGCGACTTGATCGCATCGTTGGCGCCGGCGACGGATGGCGCACCACTGACCGGCCGCCCTTCCACCTTGGGCGGCGCTTTCAGCGGTGCTGTGACGACCGTTGACGCGGGCGCGCGCAAGCGCAGCTGCTGGTCGACGCGGATCACGTTGGGATTGTCGAGATTGTTCCACTCGGCGAGTTCCTTGTAGTCGAGCCCGTGATCGAGCGCGATGGTGTACAGCGTATCGCCCTTCTTCACCGTGTAAAACTCCGGACGCGGATCGGCGCTGCGTGCGACCGGTGCGGCCACCGGTGCGGGCTTCACGGCGGGTTTGACCGGGGTCTGTTGCGTGCGATCGCTGACTGGCGCGGGATGACGCGCCGTCATACAGCCGGCGAGCATCGCCAGCACGGCAAACGCAGACGCGAAGCGCGTCGCGTTCAATCCAGCCCCGACAACATCGGCACGAATTTCACAGCATCGAGCTTCGCTTCGGAAAATCCGCGCGCGCCGCGCTCGATCACGCATAGATACTGCTCGCGCGTTCCCATCGGCACCACCATCCTGCCGCCCACCGCGAGTTGTTCTTTGAGTGCCGCCGGCACATGCGTCGCCGCAGCGGTGACGATGATGCCGTCGAACGGCGCACCTTCCGGTATGCCGATATGACCGTCCGCGTGTTTGAACCTGACGTTGTTGACGCGCAACTCGCGCAAATGCTTGCGCGCCTTGGCCAGCAGCTGCATGATGCGCTCGACCGAATACACCTCGGTCGCCAGGCGCGCGAGTATCGCCGTCTGGTAGCCGCAGCCGGTGCCGATTTCCAGCACCTTGCCGAGCGGCTTGCCGGCCGCCAGCAGCTCCGTCATGCGCGCCACTATGTATGGTTGCGAGATGGTCTGCCCGAAACCCAGCGGCAGCGCGAAGTCCTCGTAGGCGCGGCTCGCCAGCGCGTCTTCGATAAAAATATGGCGCGGAATCTCGTTCATCACGTTGAGCACGGCCTCGTTCACGATGCCCTGCTCGCGCAGACGCTCTATCATGCGCATGCGCGTGCGCTGCGAGGTCATGCCGATGCCTGAAATGCGCTCGCTCACGCGAACCATTCCTTGAGTGCCGGCAGCTGCACGAAGTGCGTGAGGTCCATCTGCAAAGGCGTTACCGATACCACTGAACGCTCGGCCGCGTTGAAATCGGTGCCGGCGCCTGCGTCCTGCGCACCACCCGCTGCCCCCACCCAGTACACCGTGCCGCCGCGTGGCGTAGTCGACTTGACGACCGGCTCGGCCTTGTGGCGTTTACCCAGCCGGGTGATTTCCACTCCGCCCAACCGTTCGTATTCAACATCCGGCACATTGACGTTGAGCAGCATCGGCTGCCCGGGCGGCTTTTTCATGAAGCGTTGCGTGATATCGGCGGCAACGCGCGCCGCGGTGACAAAATGATCTTTGCCGTTGGCAACCAGTGAAATCGCAATCGACGGGATGCCCAGCAAAAATCCTTCAGTCGCCGCCGCCACCGTGCCGGAATATATGGTGTCGTCCCCCATGTTCGCGCCGTGATTGACGCCGGAAATGACGACGTCGGGCAGCTCATCGAGCAGGCCGGTCACCGCGAGATGCACGCAGTCGGTCGGCGTGCCGTTGACGTAATAGAAACCGTTGGCCGCTTTGCGCACGGTCAGCGGACGATCGAGGGTCAGTGAATTGCTGGCGCCGCTGCGGTCGCGTTCGGGGGCAACTACCGTGACCTTGCCGAGGGGCGCCAGCGTTGCGGCAAGGATGGCAAGGCCGGGGGCGAAGTAACCGTCGTCGTTACTCAGCAGAATATGCATGCTGCGACACCGGCAGTGGGTTGCGAACTCGGCTTGCGCTGCGGCCGGGGCGGCCGCCGGAAATGATGCACCATCGCGTAGGGGATATCGAGACCGTTACAGGTGATTTTACGTGCGAAATTATAGCATGCGCGTTACGCGCCCAACCCCGTGGATAGTGCCCATCGCGCGTACCGGGCGACGCGGAGGATGCCGGCGGGATTGGTGTAGCATACGGCGTTTTTCCCGCCCCTCCGCCGCGCGCGACGGGGCCGGCATTTCAACATATTGGGAATTCCTCGATGAGCGGTCCGCTGGCGGGAATCAGGATCATCGACCTGACGACGGTCATCCTCGGCCCCTACGCGACGCAGATCCTCGGCGATCTGGGCGCCGACGTCATCAAGGTCGAGCCGCGCGACGGCGACAACATGCGCCATTCCGCGCCCATGAAGCACGCGGGCATGGGGCATATCTTCCTGCACCTGAACCGCAACAAGCGCTCCATCGTGCTCGATCTCAAGCAGCCGGCCGGCCGCGATGCCATGCTGCGGCTGTGCGCCGGCGCCGACGTGCTGATTTACAACGTGCGTCCTCAGGCCATGGCACGTTTGAAGCTCTCCTACGAAGACGTGTGTGCGGTCAATCCGAAAATTATCTATGTTGGCGCGTTCGGCTTCAGCCAAAAGGGTCCTTACGCCGCGAAGCCAGCCTATGACGATCTGATCCAGGGCATGGTTGCGCTGCCGTCGGTCATCCAGCAGGCAGGTGGCGGCCGGCCGCGCTTTGTTCCCTCCACCGTGGCTGACCGCATCACCGGATTGAACGCAGTAACTGCCGTCACCACCGCGCTATTTCATCGCGAGCGCACCGGCCGCGGCCAGGCCGTCGAAGTCACCATGTTCGAAAGCCTTACCCAGTTCGTGCTGGGCGAACACCTGGGTGGTAAAACGTTCGAGCCGCCGCTCGGCCCGATGGGTTACCCGCGCCTGCTCGCCGAGCACCGCAATCCATACGAAACAAAAGACGGTTATCTGTGCCTGCTGGTCTACAACGACAAGCAGTGGCGCAGTTTTTTCCGCATCATCGGCCGTGAAGAAATGTTCGAGAAAGATCCGCGCTTCTCCAGCCAGGCCAACCGCTCGCAGCATTTCGCGGAAGGCTACGCGTTCGTCGCAGAACACATCAAGACACGCACCAGCGCCGAGTGGTTGAGCGTGCTGACCGCGGCCGACATCCCGGTCATGCCGCTCAATTCGCTCGAAGACCTGCTGGCAGACCCGCATTTGAACGAAACCGGCTTCTTTTCGCTGGTAGAACACCCGAGCGAGGGAACGCTGCGTTCCATGGCGGTGCCCAGCCAGTGGTCGGATTCGATTCCCGATGCGCCGCGCCCGGCACCGCGGCTCGGCGAGCACAGCGCCGAAGTGCTGCGCGAAGCCGGTT
>JAIOOZ010000547.1 GCA_021414185.1 Betaproteobacteria bacterium | reverse complement strand
TTGGACGTGTGGATGAGCTTGGCGGCCTGGGCGGTCAGCGCCTGCACGAACTTCGGGTGGCTATGGCCGATGCCGACCACGGCGATACCCGCCAGCGCGTCGAGATAGCGTTTGCCCTGTTTGTCCCATAGCCAGCAGCCTTCGCCGCGCTCGAAGGCGACGTGCTGCCGTTTATAGGTGTTCATGACGTGGGACATCGAAAATCCGTCCTTAAAAACAATACGGCGGCTGCCGCCGCCGTGTAGTGCCTGCTTGTCCAGTGCCTATATTTATCCAAACAACAGGTTGGACGCAAGTGAAATTTTGATGGCGCCCGGCGCTGGTAAACTGGCGCCATGTTCGAAGAGGCGCTTGAAATCGTTATCGTCGGCACGACTGTTGCCGGCCGTGCGTTTCGCCCCAGCGACTGGGCCGAGCGCCTGTGCGGCATGATGTCGGTGTTCAGCGAAGACCGGCATTTGAGCTATTCGCCCTACCTCAAGCCGGTAATGTCCGCGGGGGTGCGCTGCGTGGTGGTCGACCGTGAACTGGAGAAACTCGATCCCGCGGCGTACAGTTTCCTGTTCGGTTTCGCGCGCGACAACGAATTGACCCTGCGGCCGGGACGCAAAAATCAGCGTCCCGAGGATATTGCGCCCGCGCCGCTGCTGGCAGGGGCTGCCGGGGACGGTGTTTAGGCCATCGCCTTGATGGCGGCGGACAGGCGGCTTTTGTGGCGCGAGGCTTTGTTCTTGTGAATGATCTTCTTGTCGGCGATCGTGTCGAGCACTTTGGTCGACTCGCGCAGGACTGCGCGGGCCGCGACCTTGTCGCCGGCTTCGATTGCTTTCCTGACGCGCTTGATTGCGCTGCGCAATTCGGAGCGCTGGCTCGCGTTGAGCACGCGGCGTTTTTCGCTCTGGCGCGCTGCTTTGCGGGCGGATGCTATATTGGCCATATGGACTCCAAAAACCGGTGGGGAAAAAGGGCGCTATGATACGAGCGTTCCGCCCGTTTAGCAAGAAAAATCACCAGTTTAGCCCCGCTCTATCCATCCCGCACGGCAGCCCATGAATCTTTTGAAAGCGCTCGCGGCGGTGAGCAGCATGACGCTGCTGTCGCGCATCCTCGGTTTTGTCCGCGACACGGTGGTGGCGCGCGGGTTCGGCGCGGGACTGGCGACCGACGCGTTCTTTGTTGCCTTCAAGATTCCCAACCTCCTGCGCAGACTGTTTGCCGAGGGCGCGTTTTCCCAGGCTTTCGTGCCGATACTCGCCGAATACAAGAACCGTCGCGGCGAAGCGGACACGCGGCTGCTGGTCGATCATGTATCCGGCCTGCTGGCGCTGGCGCTGGCCGTTGTGACGCTGCTGGGCATCGCCGCGGCACCCCTGATCATTTACGTGAGCGCGCCCGGTTTCGCCGCCACACCGGACAAATTTGCGCTCACTGTCGATCTGCTGCGCATTACGTTCCCGTATATTTTCTTTATTTCGCTGGTGTCGCTTGCCGGCGGCATTCTTAATACTTACAGCCGGTTTTCAGTGCCGGCGCTGACGCCGGCGCTGCTCAACCTGACCTTCATCGGCTTCGCGCTTTTTGGGGCGCCGTATTTCGACCCGCCCGTGAAGGCGCTGGCGTGGGCGGTGTTCTGCGGCGGGGTGCTGCAGCTCGCGTTTCAGGTGCCATTCCTGCTGCGCCTGAAAATGATGCCGCGTTTCAAGCTTAATTTCCGGGATGCGGGCGTCTGGCGCGTGATGAAGCAGATGGGGCCTGCAGTATTCGGCGTTTCGATCGGCCAGATCAGCCTGCTGATCAATATTGTTTTCGCGTCGTTTCTGGTGTCGGGCAGCGTGTCATGGCTGTACTACGCCGACCGGCTGATGGAATTTCCCACCGGGCTGCTCGGCGTAGCGCTCGGCACCATATTGCTGCCCAGTCTCGCGAAACATTATGCCAACCAGTCGCTTGATGAATACTCGAAGCTGCTCGACTGGGGTCTGCGCCTGACATTAATGCTGGCGCTGCCGGCGGCCGCTGCGCTGGCGGTGCTCGCGGTGCCGTTGATTACGACCCTTTTTCATTACGGACAGTTTTCCGTGCACGACGTGATGATGACGCGCAATGCGCTCGTCGCATACAGCGTCGGCCTGCTCGGCCTGATTCTGGTCAAGGTGCTGGCGCCGGGTTTTTATGCGCGGCAGAACATCCGCACGCCGGTCAAAATTGCCATCATTGCGCTGGCCGCAACGCAAGCCATGAACTTTGCGTTCATGGGCCTGCTGCAGCACGCGGGCCTGGCGCTGGCGATCGGACTGGGGGCATGCCTGAACGCGGGATTGCTGTATCGAAAATTGCGGCAGTTCAACATTTACTCGCCGCAGCCCGGGTGGACGTTTTTTGTCCTGAAAATACTGTTCGCGATCGCGGCGATGAGTGCATGTCTGTGGTTCGCCGCGGGCAGCGACGCGGTGTGGCTCACCGCGACCGGCTTCGCCAAAGTGCTGCGGCTCTCCGGCGTGGTGCTGCTGGGTGCTGCGACTTACTTTGCGGCCTTGTGGCTGCTCGGATTCCGGCTGCGCGACTTCGTGCAGCGCGCGGCGTAGGCTCGCTTGAGCAATCCACCCGCCGGTTGTATGCTACGCGCTCGGTGAAAACTCTCTGCCACATCATTCCGCGCGCTTTTTTCAGTCACTTGTTCAGGCCGCCATCGCGCTGAGCGGCAGGTCGCGTCGTGCACGTGGCTGGTCTCTCAATCGAATAGCCAACACTTTGAAGGATTTGCCATGAACAGACGTGATTTCATCAAGACCGCATCCCTGCTGCCGGCGGCCGCCGCAGTTTCCGTGTTGCCCCAGTTCGCGCTTTCCGCATACGCTGCCGCCGCCAAGTGGCGCGTGTTCGAAGTAACGACCAAGGTGGGAGTGCTCAAGCCCGCGGGCATATCGCGCGTGTGGTTGCCGTTGCCGCTCGCTGGTGACACCGATTATCAGAAGAATCTCGGCAGCACCTGGAATGTTGAAGGTGGCACGGCCGCGGTCGTGAACGACGGCAAGTATGGCGCCGAAATGCTTTACTTCGAGGCTGCTGCCTCGGACAAGGTGCCGGCCGCGCGACTGACCAGCCGTTTCGCGACGATCGACCGCGCTGTCGATTTGAGCAAGCCGGGCAGCGGGTCGAAGGCGGACCGCGCGGAACTGCAGCGGTATCTCGCGTCGACCGAACTGATTCCGACCGACGGTATCGTGCGCGATACCGCGCGTGAAATCATCAAGAATGCCGGTTCCAGCGAGGTCGAGAAAGCGCGCGCGATCTACGAGTGGATTGTCGAAAATACCTTTCGCGATCCGAAGACGCGCGGCTGCGGCGTCGGCGACATCAAGTACCTGCTCGAATCGAAGAACCTTGGCGGCAAATGCGCGGACCTCAATGCGCTGTTCGTCGGCCTTGCGCGCGCGGTCGGCATTCCGGCGCGTGACATCTACGGCGTGCGCGTGGCGAAGTCTGAATTCGGCTATCGCAGCCTGGGTGTTGGCACGGACAACATCACGCGGGCGCAGCATTGCCGCGCCGAGTTCCATTCGGCCGC
>JAIOOZ010000051.1 GCA_021414185.1 Betaproteobacteria bacterium | reverse complement strand
ATTGCACTGCTGAAAACACAAAGGACTTGAATCGATAGACTCAAGTCCTTTGAAATTTGGCGCGCCCGGCAAGATTCGAACTTGCTACCCCTTGGTTCGTAGCCAAGTACTCTATCCAGATGAGCTACGGGCGCGAAGGAGGCGGATTATAGCAGAGACCCTGACCTGCCGAAACCACCCGCCGGAGGCGCTTTATTTCTTCTTGCCTGCACGTTTGGGCTTGGCGGTCAGGCGCATCAATTTTCCGATATCGCTCACCTGCTCTATACCGGCAACAAGGTCGGCGAGCTGGGCAGCGTGCGCTTCGCCGATCACCGGGGTGGCGAGGGTGTCGAACTTGAAACGCAGTTCCGCATCCGACATCGAGTTCTGGATCGAGCCTTTCGGATAATCGACCTGCGACACGAATTGCCGGCCGTCGTTCATGGTCATCACCATCTTGCACGACACGCCGCGCGGCAGTGACGAATCAACCGTGATGTCTACGAGGTCCGAAATCCGGCGCAAAACCGGGTCTTTCAATTTGCGGTCGGTGTACTGCTTCAACAGCGCGGCGCCTTCTTTCAGCGCGACAGCCACCGAATACGGCAGGCTGACCTGGGCCTCGTGATAAGTCTGCGGCGTTTTGTTCTGGTGATAAAGCGCCCAATCGGGATGGCGCGCCATACTGATGTGCTTGATCTCGTCGAGCTTGGGCTGGTGCTGCTTGCGTATCTCGAGCGCGCAGTCGATCGCGTTGTGGATCGGGCGCGCGCACGAATAAGGCTTGAACTCGATGTCGAGCTGGTACGGCTGATCGAGACCGGCGGTCAGTTGCGAAGCGTCCGACTTGTCGGTGAAAGCGCGCAGGAAGCCGCGCTCGCCTTCGAATATGGTGTCGGCGCCGGTAAAGCCGAAATGCGCCATGCCCGCGGCGGTGACGCCGTTGCGCGCGGCCGGTCCCGGGTTGAAGCGTTTCTGCATCGACGGCCCGTACATCTCCATCAGGCCCGACGCCTGCGCGCCGGCGAGGCCAAACGCCGAAGTCAGCTTGGCGGGCGTCAGACGGAACAATTTGGCCGCCGCCACCGTCGCGCCGAAAACCCCGCAGGTCGGCGTCGTATGAAACGCGCGGTTGCGCAGAGAGTTATTGGCAGCCCTGCTCACGCGCTCCATCATTTCGCAGCCGGCAGCCAGCGCAACCAGCAATTGCTTGCCGCTGGCGCTGTGCTGCTCAGCCGCAGCGAGCGCTGCGGAAAATACTGGCGGGCTGAAATGAAACAGTGCGATGACGTCGATGTCGTCGAGCTCTATGCTGTGCGAGGATATTGCATTTGCGAATGCGGCGTTCGCAGCGGGCACGCGCACTGTGTCACCGATCAGCGTCGATTCTGCTTTGGTGCCCGAGCACTGGGCGAACATGCGCGCCGCGTGACCGCTTTCGGTCTGGCTGCCGGCAATCGCCACCCCCAGGTAATCCAGCAGCAGGCGCTTTACCGAATTGCGCGAAGCATCGGGAAGCTGCCGGTAATCGAATTTATGAAAATGCTGTGCGAGTTGCGTTGCTATCGTGGTTGCCATGGTCGTCCAGAAGTCAGGTTGAATTGAGAATGGTTCAGGTGGCCGTCGGCGCGGCGAGGATAGAGATAAGTTCGCTGGTGCTGTCGAGCTTGTCGAGCTTGCCCACGAGTTGCATGACCTTGTCGATGTTCGCCGGCGTCAGGCAGGATTTGACGACATGGCGGAACTTGTATTCGATGTCCTCGGGTTTGAGCGGGTTTTCGGGGCTGCCGCGGCGATTCAGGATCTCGCGCTTGAAGGTGCGGCCGTCACGCGTCGTGATGGAAAGGCGTGCGGCGTGCCGGAAAGCAGCGCCCATGCCTTCGATTTCCGGATCGACGCGCGCGGTAATGCGCTTGATGAAGTCGAAAATCTTCGGATCGTGCAAGCGGTCTTCGCGATACTGGTCGACGAATGCCACGCCGTCGTACGCGATCACCGCCAGACCGTAGAAAAGATTCATCTGCGCCGCGGTCACGCCCTGCGCCTTGTATTCCCACGCGCAATGCACATAGGTCATGTGGCTCACCCCGGCATCGACCGTGGCGATGTCGTCGGGTTTCAACTTGTTCTCTCGCATCAGATCGGCCAGCGCGTCGAGCGTAGTATGTATGCTGGTAACGCTCGCGTGCGGCTTGTAACCGACGTTAAGCGTCTCCCAGGTGGTGCCAAGCCCATCCGTCAGCCGACCTGGGTTGGGCTTGTCCGAGTACGAGCTCAGGTATCCGCCGTACGGGGCCTCCAGCACGTCGGTGATGCCGGTAAAACCGCGCCGCGCGAGCAGCGCCGAGTAAACACCGCTTTGCGCCGCGCGCCCGCAGTGAAAACGCTTGACCATGGCGCCTTCCTGCGCCGCCATCAGTCCGCCGGCCTGCGAGCCGACGATCCCGAGGGTGTGCTGCATCTGGCCCGCATCAAGGTTCAGCATACGCCCCGCGGTGCCCGCAGCGACGAACGCACCGGACGTGCCCTGCGGATGGAAGCCGCACAGGAACAGGCTCATGGTCGCAGCGTTGCCGACGCGCGTGCCGACTTCGTAACCGGCGACCATACCGGTGATCACATCGCGTCCCGGCGCGCCGCCGGCCGCTTCGGCGAAAGCGAGCGCCACCGGCGTCGCGAGCGAGCCCGGGTGCACGATGGACTCCTTGTGCATATCGTCGAGCTCGAAAGCATGCCCAGCAGTGCCGTTGACCAGCACGGCGTGCGCCACTGTCGTTTTACCGCCGCCGCCGAATATCGACGCCGCGGCTTTCGCGCCCTCCTCCTGCACCATCGCCTGCACGTGTTTGGTCCACGGCAGGGTCACGCCGAACAGGCAGCAGCCTATGCTGTCGAGCGCGCAGTATTTGATGCGCTCCACTGCTTCCTTCGGTATGTCTTCGAACTTGATCTTGGCGGCGAACGCGGCGAGATCGCGCGTTGCGTTCGCAAGTAATGGCGGTGCATTGCTACTCATGTTGCGGTATTCCTTATCAGTTGAATTGTCGTGCGCGCAGTGGCAGCCATTGCGGCTGCGCCTGCTGACCGCCGATTTTACTCTTTGGGTTCGACGTCGAGGCTCACCGCAATACCATCGAGCGCTTTGGATACCGCAGGGTAGCGCTGCATGACCAGCGGATCGTGGCCGGGGATGATGTGTTTGGGCGAAGCCGCGAGGCGCCGCAATATACTATAGCCTTCGAGCGTATCGCCCACGTTGTAAACGGTCACGAAACAGCGGTCGCCTTCGATGTGCTCGTAATAATGCGTCGCATCCGACGCCAGAACCACCCAGCCGCGCTTCGTCATCACCCTGACGCACTGCAGGCCCGGCGTATGCCCGCCGATATGGTGCAAGCTCACGCCCGGCGCCAGCTCGGCATCGCCGCGGTAGAACGTTACGCGGTCGCCGAACACCAGCCGCACCATGCCGACGACATTCTCGACTTCGATGCTGTGGCGAAAACGCGTGTGGCGCATCTGGCGGCCCGTTGCAAACGCCATCTCTTCGTCCTGCAGATGAAACTGCGCCTTCGGGAAATCGTGAAAAGTGCCGACGTGATCGTAATGCATGTGCGTGATGATCACGTCCTTCACTTCCTTCGCATCGACGCCGAGCATGGCAAGCCCCTCGGCTGGCGAGCGCAGAAACGTGCGCTTGCGCGCCTCGCCTACCTCGCGCGTGAAACCGGTGTCGATGACGAAGGTGCGCGCGGCGTTGCGCACCACCCACACGAAGTAGTCCATCGGCATCGGCGCGTCGTGCGGATCGCCGCCGACGAAATGGTCGCTGCGCTTCGCATTGCGCGTCGCATATTTGATTGCGTAAACCTCGTAGGTTTCGATCGTCATCCTGTTCCCGCTTGTGAATTACCGAGCTGTTGTTATTGTACAAGGAGGCTGCGCCCCTCGTACCTCCCCCTGCTTGAGATGACGCCCTGCTCGCATACCCAGGGCGCCGCGACGACGATCAGTCGATCGTAGCACCCGTCGCTTTGACTACGGCCGCCCATTTCGCGCGATCGCTTTTCACCGTCGCCCTGAACTGCTCGACCGACTCGACGCGTGGCGTATTGCCCAGCTCGATCAATTTTTGCCGAATTGCGGGCGTCTCAAGCGCTTTGCGCACGGCACCGTTGATCGCGCTGGCGATTTGTGGATCCAGGCCCTTGGGGCCGAACAAGCCGAACCACGTGTAGCTTTCGAAACCCGGCAAACCGGCTTCGGCGATAGCCGGTATTTCAGACACTGCGCTCACGCGGTTTTTGGTCGAAACGCCAAGCAATCGTACGCGGTTCGCTTTCCAGTGCGGAATGATGGTCTGCACCTGGTTGAAAATGCAGCACACGTCGCCTTTGATGAGCCCCTGGATCGCTTCGGGACCGCCTTTATACGGCACGTGCACCATGTTGAGCCCGGCCTTGGCATTGAATTCCGCAAACGCGAGATGCGTGCCGGTGCCATTGCCGGTCGATGCATAGTTATACTTGCCGGGGCTGGCTTTGACCTTTTCGATGAATTCCTTGATCGATTTCACATCGATGATTTCGGGATTGATCGTCAGCACGTTGGAAACATCGACCAGCGGCGCTATCGGCGTGAAATCCGCCTCGACGTCGAACGGCAGGCTCTTGTACAAAGCGGCGTTGACGCCGTGCGTCGCGGCGGTCCCCAGCAATATGGTGTAGCCGTCGGGCCGCGCTTTGGCCACGTAATCCGATGCGATGTTGCCGCCGGCACCAGGTTTGTATTCGGTGATGATCTTCGCGTTAAGCGACTTTTCGATTGATTCCTGCAGCGTGCGCGCGACGACGTCGACGCCCGAGCCCGCCGGGAACCCCATCACCATGCTGATCGGTTTGGACGGCCAGTCCTGCGCGAACGCCGGAGAACCGGCCAGCGCGGCTGCAATGGCAAACACGGACAATTGAACACAACGGAAGAGCGTCGTTAGCATGGGATTTTTTCGGTTCGTTGATGGACGGAATGCGTGAAAAGATGCGGAACGGGACGCGAGCAGGCTCACTTTATAACCACTGCGCCGGTGAAGCAACTGCGAAAATTTCGCGCCGCCCTTGCAATGCTCAGCGGTTGTCGGCGCCAACAGCTTCGGCAACTGCCTTGAACCCGTCCGCGCGCAGGCGCAGTGCCAGTTCCTGCTTGATGCGGACTATCAGCCCGGGCCCCTGATAGACGAGCGCGGAATACAGTTGCACCAGCGACGCCCCGGCGCGGATTTTCGCATACGCGTGCTCGCCGCTGGCGACGCCGCCGCAGCCTATGATAGGCAGGCGCCCGCCGACGGCACGGTACATCGCGGCGAGACAGCCATTGGCCTTGGCCAGCAGGGGCAGGCCCGACAGGCCGCCGCCTTCCTGCGCGTGATGGCTGCGCAAAGCAGCGGGACGATCTATCGTCGTATTGCCGACGATCAGCCCGTCGATTTTTGTCGCCAATGCTACTTCGGCGATATCGCTAATCGCAGCGTCG
>JAIOOZ010000050.1 GCA_021414185.1 Betaproteobacteria bacterium | reverse complement strand
GCGACCTCGCCGAAGCTCATGGTGCCGAAACGCTCGAGCGCGGTTATCCACGAATCGGGCGCCGCCGGTACTACGCTGCGCAATTCGTTCGCAGGTATTTTCCCGCCATGGAATTTCTGGAAAAAGTCCGGCGTGATCGCTTTCGGCCATACACCAAGGCCGTCGATGCAGTGGATTTCCTTTTTCTTCGCCAGGTACACGATCAGCGGCGCGACGCCGCCAAAACTCACCTTGTCGGTCTGCAGCACGCCCATCGCGATGCCCGACGCGACGCCGGCGTCGATCGCATTGCCGCCGGCTTCGAGAATCTGAAAACCCGCATGCGCGGCAAGATAATGTCCCGCGGCGATGACGTGGCGGGTACCCATGATGGTCGGTCGATTTGCCATGCGAATTGTCCTTACGCTGATTGCAGTTGAAATATTTCAGCCAGGCCAACAGCACCTGGCAGAGTAAAGCGGGGATGCGATTATTTTACCGCTTGTCGGCATCCGGTTGTTCGAATTGTCGCCGCTTGATACCATCAGAGACAGTAGTTCCCCGCGCGCCGTGCATTTCATCCCTGTCACCCGGAGCCCCATGTATTCACGAATCGCGCCTGCGTTGTTGCTGCTCGCCGTTGGCGGCAATCTCGCGTCAACTGCAGCCCTTGCCCAAACTTATCCCGTCAAACCCATACGCCTGATCGTGCCGTGGCCCGCGGGAGGCGGCGCGGACATCATAGGCCGCACGCTCGCCGTCAAGCTGGGCGAAGCGTTCGGACAGCAAATCGTCGTCGAAAACCGCGCCGGCGCCGCCGGCATCATCGGCACGGAGGCAGCTGCCAAAGCAGCACCGGACGGGTATACGATTTACCAGGGCAATACCGCAACCCTCGGCATCAACCCCGCGCTGCACGCCAAACTGCCGTACGACGCGATCAAGGATTTCGCGCCGATCTCGCTGATCAATACCGGCACCCTGATTGTCGTCGTGCATCCGTCGCTGCCGGTGACCAACGTGCGCGAATTGATTGCCCTCGCCAAAACGCAGCCCGGCAAAATCAACTATGCATCCGCCGGTCCCGGCAGCCCCGCCCACCTGGTCGCCGAGATGTTCAAGAGCGAAGCGAAGGTAAACTTTACGCACATTCCGTACAAAGGCGCAGCACCCGCGGCTATCGATCTGATCGCCGGCCAGGTCGACCTGATGTTCGGCGATTTCATCACGTGCTTTCCCTACATTAAAGCAGGCCGGCTGCGCGCGCTCGCGGTCACCGCAGGCAAACGTTCGCCCCTGGTGCCCGAAATTCCGACCGTCAAGGAAGCGGGAGGTCCCGACCTGCAGGCAGTGTCATGGTCGGCGATACTGGCGCCTGCCGGCACGCCGGCGGCGATCGTGCAGCGCCTCAACAGCGAGATAGTCCGCATCGCCACTTCCGCCGACTTCAACGAAAAAATGCGCGCCAATGGCGGCACGCCGATTACGAGCACGCCCGAAGAACTGGCAACTTACATGCGTGCGGAAATCGTGCGCTACACCAAAGCCGTCAAGGATTCTGGTACCAAGATAGAGTAAGCCTCACCCCACTTAATCATTTCTTGGCCAACCCCAACTGCACCAGTACCGACGTCAGCTCCCTGTCCTGTTCTGACAAGAACCTTCGCGCTTCATCGCTCGCCATATAGTTGTCTTGCTCGTGATTCCTCTCAAGGCTACGCTTCCAATCGTCGCTCGCAACGATTTTTCTGAAAATGTCGTCCCAATATTTCACGCTCTCCCGGGGCATGTCTTTTGGACCCGCTATTCCACGCCAACTTGCAAACACAATATTCACACCCTGCTCCCTCCAAGTCGGCGTGTTCTTAAACAGACCCGGAAGGCGTTGTGGCGAGGTTACCGCGAGTGTGCGAATCCTGTCTGTCTGCATTGCTGGCAGAAAATTACCGGCGCTCGCTGCCACCATGTCAATATGTTTTCCGAGCAACGCAGTTACTGCGTCAGATGATGACGGGTAGACTATGAATGCCAATTTTTCGATATCGACCCCGGCCGCCTTCATCGACTGCGCAACAGCTATGTGGCTGGCCCCGCCTAATGCAGTCGCAATCCCTATGTTCAGCTTTGCGGGGTCCTTTCGAAGGACCGTGATGAGATCCTTTCCGGATCCAATGCTCGACGTTGAAGGCACGGCAAATACAACGTATTCGCTCGAAAGTACTGCGATCGGCGTCAAATCTTGAAACGAAAGTGCGCTGGCACCCGTTATACGATTGGTCAATAAACCAAGAACAGTAACTCCCAGGACACTTCCGTCGCCTGTCCGCCGACTAACGTAATCCCAGGCTATCGCGCTGCCGGCCCCCGGGCGATTAATAACAACGACCGGATTCTCAACGAGCTTCTGACTCTGAATAGCGCTCTGAACCTCTCTTGCTGTCCGATCTAACGCTCCGCCGGGACTTGAGCCTGCGACAATTTCAACGTTTCTGGCTGGGCGCCAATCATCTGCGCCTGATGCCATTCCAATATATACGACACTAAATACAAAAACTTTCGTCGCCAGAATGATGCCCTGCAAGGCCGTCTTCATTGGCGCTCTGCCTCCAACAAATTTGCGCATTGAAAGTCTCCCCCCCATCAGATCCATTTTGATAATGTCGTTACTCAATCACGCCCGTGTGCGTCGCCGTCTCTTGGATTTAGAGGGATTCTTATGTTCAGCAAAAGCCTGAATTCCCTCGATGCGGTCTCTTGTTACATCCCCGATCGCACGCACTGCCTCACGACCAATATTCATGCGCAGATCGTCGCCCCACTGACTTGCGAGAATCGCTGTCTTGAGTAAACGCACGGCAACTGGGCTCTTCCCGCCGATGTTCCTCGCAACAGCCAGCGCCTCAGTCATTAGTTTTCGATGTGGCACAACACGGGTAATCATTCCAATGCGCTCCGCCTCCTGCGCACTGAATTGTTCGCCGGTAAGCAACAGATAGACACCTTTGCAGCGACTCATAAGCTTTGGAAAAACCATTACCCCTCCCGGTGGCGGAATGCCGCGGTTGATCTCAGGGAGAGCAAAAAACGCACGGTCTGAAGCAATGGAAATATCCCCTAACGCCGCTACGATGCATCCGCCCGCGACCGCCGGCCCGTTGATCGCAGTGATGATCGGCTTTCGGTACTGGGTCAAGTAGCTATAGAAGTGCGCAGGCCCTTCTTCGCTAAACAGCGTGTGTTCAAGATAGTCTGCGGCAGATTGCCGATTGACATTCCTCTCCTTCAAATCGCGGCCGCCCGAGAAGCAGGTCCCGGCACCAGTAAGAACTACGCATCGCACCGACGGGTCTGCATATGCCTTAGCCAAAAGCGCAATACAACGCGTATATAGCGCCGCGCTCATCGCATTTCTTGCGTCCGGACGATTGAATGTGATCACCATTGTCGAGTCGATCTTCTCGGCCAGAACAATGTCCTTCCCTGCGGCTAACTTTTTCATTTTCGATTCCCTATCCAGATTATTTCTCGATCGTAAAGGTATTGGCTCTCAGTCATTTGATTGCGGGCGCTCATATCCTCTGCCACGCGGAGGCACGCCTTGAAACCTCTCGACCTCAACCAAGCACAATTGCCCAGTGCACCCTTGTGCCAGGCGTGACGTGCCAACATCACGGGTAACCGTATTAGGATTGCCATTTACACAAATTCTATCGCCGCTTCCTGGAATATCGACCGGGTCATACCAAGCCCCCGTTGCGACTTGGACCACGGCAACGTGCATAGCTTCACAAAACCGCGCGACCGCAAGGAATGCTCCACGATCGTTGAAGACTTTTACGAGGTCTCCATCCGAAATCCTACGCGCCACCGCTGCCGAAGGATGAATCCGCATGACTTCTCGGCCGTCGATCTTCGATTCGATGCTATTTTTTCCGAAGTCAAGTTGGCTATGCAGACGGGGGCCAGGCTGGTTTGCAATGAGCTGAAGCGCGAAGCGCGTAGCCAGCGGCGAACCCAACCACTCGTCAGGCTCTAGCCAAGCGGGGTGACCCGGGCAATCCGGATAGCTGAATCCACGGATCGTTTCTGACGAAATCTCCAGCTTTCCACTTGGCGTCTTGAGGGCTGCGCTGGTGGGGTCCACGCGAAACTGCATTAGTTGTTTAGCGAAACCATCATGGGTAGGAAGCTCCAACTCTCCCGCATTCCAGAACTCGTCAAATGTTGGCGGCATGCACCCGGGACTAGAGAGCTGTTTGAACAAGCTTGTATAAAGACTCTGAATCCATTGGTCCGCCGATAGTCCTTCGGTAAACTGGTCTCGAACGCCGAGACGATCCGCGAGTTCCGAGAAAATTTCGAAGTCATCTTTGGATTCCGCATACGGCTCCAGCACTCGATGCATCGCCGTCACATAGTTATCTTCTGATGACCCGCCAAGGTCATTGCGCTCAAGAGTGAGGGTGCATGGGAAAACGATATCCGCATGAAGGACTGTGCTCGTCCAGAACGGCTCGTGAACGATGATGGTGTCGGGTCGACCGAATGCCTGGCGCAATCGGTTCAAATCCTGATGGTGATGGAATGGATTCCCGCCTGCCCAATAAACGAGGTGAATCTTGGGGAAGATAAGCCTTTGGCCGTTGTAGTCATATTCCTCCCCCGGCCTGAGCAACATGTCGGCAATGCGGGCGACCGGAATGTATGACCGTACGGCATTTCGCCCCTGCGGAAGAGGCGGGAGTCCTACTACCGGGGGACGCTTCCCTACATTGCACGGTGCCCCTAGCGAGTAGGCGAATCCCGCGCCGGGAATTCCTATCTGCCCCAACATGCACGCCAAGACCAACCCCATCCAAACCGGCTGTTCTCCGTACTGGGCTCTTTGTAAAGAATGGCTAACCGTAATCAGTGTTCTACTTCCTGCCATGTGGCGGGCGAGTTTTTGAATCTCTTCCGCCGCAATTCCAGTGATCCGGGAAGCCCATTCAGCTGACTTTGGACAAGCATCAGACTTGCCCAACAAGTAGGTCTCAAACTGGGTGTAACCAACACAGCAGCGATCCAGAAATTCCCTGTCGTGAATTGCTTCGGTCACCAGCGTGTGCGCTATTCCCAGCATCAATGCGGTATCACTTGCAGGCCGGACACACAACCACGATGAAGTAAGAGCCTCAGGAAAATCGTTGCGGAGAGGGCTGACCAATACAAAGCGCCCACCCCGCCGGCGAACCGCTTCAAGCGTTTCAGCTACAACGTGCCTACCTACGCCCCCCGGTCCCACCGCACTATTTCGCCCAGCCATACCGCCGAATGCGACTATCAATTCAGTATGCTCAGCAACATCTGTCCACGTTACTGCGGACCGGAACTGGGCAAGTGGCGCACAAACGTGCGGGAGGATTACGTGCGAAGCGCCAGCGCTATAAGAATTTACGGAAGCGGTATATCCCCCGACGCAGTTGAGAAACCGGTGTACTTGGCTCTGCGCATGATGAAAACGGCCCGCACTGGACCAACCGTATGACCCACCATATATCGCTTCTGCGCCAAAACGGCTCCGAACGCGTTTGAGTTCGCCCGCTGCCAAGTCCAGCGCTTCGTCCCACGCCATTGGCACGAAATCATCACGACCACGTCTCTCGTCTGGGCCAGGACCACGTTCGAGCCAGCCCCGGCGAACCATTGGCTGCGCAATTCTGGCGCGATGACTGGCGAGCCCCGACAGATTGCGCAGAAGGGACGACGGCGCAGGATCTGATGGATTCGGCTGAATAAGTAGATCGTCACCTTTGCGCTCAACGACAAACGAGCCCCAGTGCGAAGAGTGGACTCGTCCAGCCGCAGTGCGTGGGAAGGTAATGAGTTTCACGTCGTAATGCCGATTAGAAAAAAACCTGGCGCTTGGCTATACATTCAATCTGCAGTCATCCCAGCAATCTGTGCAATCTTTGTCCATTTCGTTGTTTCAGCTTTGAGAAAATCAGCAAATGCTAGGGATGCACTTCCGACGCCAATCGCATCCTGACTTTCGAGAATTTTTCGGATCTCGGGACTGTTCAGGTCCGCAACAATAGCTTCGCGAAGAATCCTGATTGTTTTTTCGGGAGTTCCCTTCCGGGTGAACATTCCCCACCATGCATCG
>JAIOOZ010000546.1 GCA_021414185.1 Betaproteobacteria bacterium | reverse complement strand
CACCGGCGAATCGCTCGCGGTTTATGCTGCCGACGTCGACCAGCGACTGCAAAAATGGTGGGACGAGCTCGAAGACCGCAGCTGCTCGCGCACCATCAAGACTTACTACGGCAAGCAGTCGATTTACGTTGTCTATGAGCGTTCGGTCTGGCATTCCGCGCAGCACGTGCGCCAGATCGGCGCCGTGCTCGAGCGATACGGCATAGAGCCGGCCGACCACCTGACCAAGGAAGATCTGGCCGGGCTGCCGATGCCCGAGGAGATCTGGTAAACGCTGCGACAGGACCGCCGCGGCTTATGATGGACCGCCGCGGCTTTAGGGCTGGACCGCCGCGGCTTTCTGCGCCTCTTTCCAGTTGATGAGCTCGCTGGCGACGTAGTCGCCGAATTGCTTCGTGGACATCGGCTTTAAAGGCTCGAAGCCGGCGCCCGCGAGCTTCTCCTGCGCCTCCGGCTGCTGCAGCACCTTGTTGATGTCAGCGTTGAGCCGCGTGACGATCGGGGGCGGGATTTTGGCCGGGCCGAAAAATCCGTACCATACCGTGGCAGCATAGCTGGGATAGCCAGCCTCCGAGAACAGCGGAACGTCCGGCAGACCCGGCAGGCGCTTGACGCCCGTCACCGCGAGGCCGCGCAGACGCCCGGCCTGGACCTGGGGAATAACCGTAGCGGCACTCACCAGGCAAATCTGCACTTCGCCGCTGATTAGCGCGGGCACCGTCGCACCGCCGCCTTTATAGGGAACGTGCACCATCTGCACGCCCGCTTTTTTTGCGAGCAGCTCCGTGAGCAAATGCGTCGCCGTGCCCGCGCCGCCCGAAGCGTAATTGACGCTGCGCGGCTTGCTGCGCGCCAGCTCGATGAGCTCCTTCAGTGTTTTCGCCGGGATGTTCGGGTTTGCCGCCAGCAGCATGGCGGTCTCCGCGCCCATCGCGACCGGCACGAAACTGCCATTACGCGCGAATGAGAGTTTTCCCGACTGCTCCGCCGTCAGCATGTACGAAGGGTTCACGATGACCAGCGTGTGGCCATCGGGCAAAGCCTGCGCGCCCAGCTCGACGCCGATGAGGCTCGCGGCGCCGGCGCGGTTGTCGATGACGACCGAATTCGGCCACATGTCCGTCAGGCGCTGCGCGACCAGGCGCCCGAGAAAATCGGCGCCGCCGCCTGGCGCAGTCGGCACGATGATGCGTACAGGACGGCTCGGAAACTGCGCCTCCGCGCCTGCTGCAGATATAGCCGGTAGTGATGTAAAAACAGCAGCAAGACCAGCCGCTGCAACAGCAATTTTGCACTTCATCCAGTTGCCTCTCGGTTTTTGACTGATTTGGATTACCAAATCCCGCCCCATATTGTGCCCAATTCCGAGGCGACACAAACGTGGCGTTAAAACTATTAGACTAACGCGGTATGAAGGCGCGCTCCAAAATTAACCTTGGGCGCAGTCTGCAGTGCCGCTGCTTTCCCTTGGCCAGACGCACCGCTCGCTCCGCATAATTTTGTCGGAAGGCATGTATATTGCTTACGCTTCAATAGCCCACAGTATAAAAGGAGAATGCATGTTCACGCCCCAACGCGCGATTTATTGCGCTGCTATCGCTGCTTTTTTGTGCCTATCAGGAGCGGCACACGCACAGGACGCGCAGCAGTACCCGAACAAGCCGCTGCGCATATTCGTCGGCTTCGCTGCCGGCGGCTTTACCGACGTGATGGCGCGCACCATCGCGGCAAAACTGACCGAGAACTGGAACCAGCAGGTGATCGTCGACAACCGCCCGGGCGCGGGCACCATCGTCGCCACCGATCTTGTTGCCAAAGCGCCGGCTGACGGCTATACCCTGCTCATGATGACGGATAACCACGCCACCAATCCGAGCCTGTTCAAGTCCTTGCCGTACGATTCGGAAAAAGATTTTGCGCCGATTACCCTGGGTGCGATGGCTCCCTTCATGCTGCTTGTCCATCCGACTTTGCCCGCCAAGGACGTCAAGGAACTCGTGGCCCTCGCCAAGGCGCGACCGGGGCAATTGCTCTTTGGCTCAGGCGGCATAGGCGGTCCGGGACACCTCGCCGGCGAACTGCTGAACACGATGGCCGGGATAAAGATGACGCACGTACCGTACAAAGGCGGTGCGCTCGCGATGATCGACCTGCAGGCGGGCCAGGTGCAGCTTTATTTCGGCAATCTGCCGATCAGCATACCGTTCGTCAAAAACGGCAAGGTTCGCTGTCTCGCAGTGACGTCCGCCAAGCGCGCGTTGGGCGCTCCGGAATATCCGACGGTCGGCGAGAC
>JAIOOZ010000456.1 GCA_021414185.1 Betaproteobacteria bacterium | reverse complement strand
GGGGGGCGGGGGCAGCCCACGTGCGAAGAAAGATCTTCATCGAGAGACGCTGGGCGGGTTTTAGAGTCTGGAGAGACGCCAGGCGAGAGACGATAGACGGAGGTTTTTCAGCTCTTGCGCCTCTCGTCTCTCGCCAGGCGTCTCTCGGCAAAGCACGTCTCTCGTCTCTCGCCCAGCTTCTCTCGGCAAAGCTTGCGCTAGCGCTCCATCGCGCCGTACACGAGTGCGGCGATCTGCTCGCGATAGTATTTGCGGATGTCGCCGGGGCTGACGGCCATCACGACGACGACCAGTTTCTCTTTGGGGTCGACCCAGAAAATGGTGCCGTTCGCGCCGTTCCAAGAGTAGTCGCCGACCGAGCCATTGGTGGCTGCCACGCCCGGCTCGGTCCGCACCGCGACGCCGAGGCCGAAGCCGTAACCGGCGCGGCCTGCTTCGGTGCCCGCGACATTGTTCTTGATGTCTTTGCCGAGATGGTCGGATGTCATCAGGCGCACGGTCTTGGGACTCAGCACGCGCACGCCATTGAGCGAGCCGCCGTTCGCCAGCATCTGGCCGAAGCGGATGTAGTCGGCCGCGGTGCTGAACGCGCAGCCGCCGCCGCAGTCGAACTTCACCTCTTCGCGCAGTCCGCGAATGTTCTGCGGCTTGCCGCTGGTCGGATCGACCGCCAGCGGCTGCGCCATGCGGGCGCGTTTTTCCGCGGGCACGCTGAAAGCCGTATCTTTCATGCCGAGCTTGCTCCACACGCGCTCGCCCGATGCGCCGCCGAGGGATTTGCCGGTGATTTTTTCGACGACCATGCCGAGCGCGTCGATCGAAAAGCCGTAATCCCACGTCGTGCCGGGGTGATAGAGCAGCGGCAGCTTCGCCATCGCGTCCATGAACTCGGGACCGCTCATCGCAAAGGCGGCGCCCGACGAACCCGGCGGATAGAGTTTGTGGATCGGTGTATTGCCGCGCGCGCCGTACGTAAGGCCCGTCGTGTGGCGCATCAGGTCCTGCACGAATATCGGCTGCTTCGCGGGCTCGGTCTTGATCGCACCGGCGCTGTCTATCGTGCCGACCTGCATCGAGCTGAACTGCGGGTAATAAGTGGCGAGCGTCGATTTCAGCGGCAGGCGGCCTTCTTCGTACAGCGTCAGCGCGGTGACGACCGTCAGCACTTTCGTCATCGACGCCAACTGGAATATGGCGTCGGTCTTGAGCGGCGTGCCCGCGGCCTTGTCCTGGTAGCCGATCGCCTTGTAGTAAGCGAGCTTGCCGTCGCGCGCGATGGCGACGACCGCGCCGGGGACGCGGTCTTTGGCGATTTCATCCGCGTAAAAGCGGTCGATGCGTGCCAGGCCTTCCGCCGAGAAGCCGAGTTTCGCCGGCGCCGCGCGCGGCAGCGGATCGGCCGCGCCCGCGATCTGGCAGTTGAACAACAAAACCAACGGCAGTAACGCGGCACCGCTTGCGAGCGGACGCTTTGAAATTCTTTTCATGAACTCCCCCCCCAAAGATTGTTTGATGCGGCCTTGGCCCGGTCGTTCGCCGGTCGGCCGATGGGGGAATATTAACTGAAATTTCCGGTACGCAGCCCACGTGTGGCGAGACGTCCTTGTAGAGAGACGCTGGGCGAGAGACGAGAGACGTGCTTCGCCGAGAGACGCCAGGCGAGAGACGATAGACGGAGGCTTTTTACAGCTCTTACGCCTCTCGTCTCTCGCCTGGCGCCTCTCGTCTTACGCTGGAACCAGCGTCAACCGCGTAATCTCCGACGGCGCGCCCAACCGCTTCGGCGGGCCCCAATAACCGGTGCCGCGGCTGACGTAAACCCACAGCTCGTCGAGGCGGTGCAGTCCGGCGGTGAAAGGTTGCTGGAAGCGCACGAAAAAATTCCACGGCAGGAACTGGCCGCCGTGCGTGTGGCCGGAGAGCTGGAGATGGTAGCCGGCGGCGCGCGCGGCGAAGGCCGAGCGCGGCTGGTGCGCGAGCAGCAGGTTGACGCCGGCACCGGCGGGCGCGCCGACGATGGCGGCAACCGGATCGCTCTCGTGCGATTCGTCGAAATGCCCTGCGTTGAAGTCAGTCACGCCGGCGACGACGACTTCGCTGCCTTCGTGCTGCAGCACGACGTGCTCATTCATCAGCACGCGCAGTCCGAGCCGGCGGATCTCGACGATCCATGAGTGCGCGCCGGAATAATATTCATGGTTGCCGGTGACGAAGAACGTGCCGTGGCGCGCCGACAGCCGCGACAGCGGTTGGGTATGCGCGCCCAGTTCCGCGACCGAGCCATCGACGAGGTCACCGGTGACGGCGATCATGTCGACGTTCAGCCCGTTGACCGCATCGACTATCGCGTCGAGGTGGTGGCCCCTGATCGTGGTGCCGATGTGGATGTCGGTGATCTGCGCGATGGTGAAGCCGTGCAAAGCCGCCGGCAGATTGGCGATCGGGATGTCCACCGCACGTATGCTCGCGCGGCTGCGCGCATTGATGAATCCTAACGCAGTGAGAAGAGTGGCGAGCAGGGGCACCGCATCGGCGCTCCAGTGCCTGAATTGCTGCAGCGGCTCCTCGATGTGCGAAAAGAGGCTCAACGTGGATGCGGCAAGCAGCGCAATGTCGCGCAACAGCGTGAGCACGAACAGCGAAGAAAACATCCCCATCGCGATCAAGCCCACCCACGCCAGCACGTGCAGGGCCTGCCCGCGGTTCTCGCGCCGCGAGTTGAATGCGAACGGAATCAGGATCGTCGATGCAACCAGCCAGGCGGCGAGGGCTGCGAACAGGACAGACGATTGCAGATCGGGGAGCACGCGCACCGCGACGTAGAGATGCAGCAGCGCGATGGGGGTGTAGAAGCGAAGCAGTCGGAACATTGGGTGAATGTGGGGCTGGTTACCTTGAATGCAAGCACCAGCGTAGCCAACGTTCAGTCTGGAGAGACGCGAGGCGAGAGACGAGAGGCGTAAGGGCCGTAAAACCTCCGTCTATCGTCTATCCCGCTTCTTCGTCTCTCGGCGAAGCACGTCTCTCGGCAAAGCACGCCTCTCGTTTCTCGCCCGGCGTCTCCAGGCAAAGCGCGTCGCGCGCCAAGCTCAATCCGGACTAATGACCACCTTCGTCGCGAGATCGAGCCAGAACGCCACCAGGCGTTTGGTCTCCGCCTCATGTTCCTCGGGCGTGCTGCCGATGACGTCGTAGCCGGCGTCGTTGAGCTTGGTGGTGACGTCGGGCATGCGCATCACTTCGACCAGCATGTTGCGTAAAGTGCGGCGCACGACGAGCGGCGTGCCGACCGGCGCGTGTATGCCCCAGATGCTGGTGACGTCCACACCTTTCAATCCCGACTCTTCGAACGTCGGCACGCTGGGCACCGAAGGGTCGCGCTTTTTGCCTGTCACCGCGATCGCGCGGATCCTGCCGGCCTCGATTTGCGCGCGCGCCGAGCTGATGCCGCCGAACTGCATCGTCAGGTGATTGCCGAGCAGGCTTTCCATCGCCTGCCCCGACGACTTGAACGGCACGTGGATCATCTCGACGCCGGCCGCGCGACTGAACAGCACACCGGCGAGATGCGTCGATGCGCCTATGCCGCCCGAGCCGTAAGTGAGCTTGCCGGTATTGGCTTTCGCGTACTGGATGAGGCCCTTCACGTCCTGCGCGGGCACCGGCGTGCCGACGACGAGGATCACCGGCGACTGCGCGAGCATGGTCACGCCGTTGAAATCCTTCACCGCG
>JAIOOZ010000455.1 GCA_021414185.1 Betaproteobacteria bacterium | reverse complement strand
ACGGTGCGAGCCCATCTGGAACGGGCCACCGACATTGAACTTGTTCGGATTCTGGCGCGCGTATTTCACGAAATCGTCTATGGTCTTGAACGGGATCGAGGCCGGCACGATGAGGCCGTACGGGTCGATCTGCGAGCGCGTGATCATCTGCAGATCGTCGGGCTTGAAATTCGCACTCGGCTCGCCAAACAACGAAGCCATCGTCAGCGTCTTCGCCGCAATCAAGTAACCGTCGGCCGGCGCCTTGAGCAACTGGTTGATCATGATGATGCCGTCGGCACCGGTGCGGTTCTCGACGATGACGTTCTGCCCCAGTTCGCGGGTCAGCAGCCGCGCCATCATGCGCGCGAACAGATCGACCGGCGAGCCGGCTTCCGACCAACACAGCAGCGTAAGTGGACGCGTCGGGTAATCCTGCGCAACGGCCGCGAATGGCAGCGCTGCAAGGGCAAGCAATGCACAGGTGATGGCGCGAAACTTCGCGCCGGGATTGAGTAGTCGCATGGTTATGCCGCCGCTTTGACTTCGAAGTGATAACGCCCGATCTTGGCGTCGTCAAGCACGACACCGAGCCCGGGGCCCGTCGGCAGCGCGATACTGCCTGAAGTGAGATCGAGTTTGTGCGTAACGATATCGTCCGACGTTTTCAGCGGGCCTACGCATTCGAGACCGTCGATAACGTTGTTCGAAGTCGCCGCGCACATGATTTCGGCCATCGTGTTGATGCCGAGCCCGAAACCGTGGCCGACAACACAGCGTATGCCGGCGGCTTCGGCGGTCGCGATCATGCGCCGCGTGTTGATAAAGCCGCCCTGCTTCATCACCTTGACCTTGACGATGTCGGCGGCGTCCGCCTTGATGATATTGATCAGGCTCGCGTGATCGAGCACCGATTCGTCAGCCATGATGGGAATGCCGCCCGACTCGCGCCGCACCCGCGCCATGCCCTTGATATCGTCAAACGGCACCGGCTGTTCGAACAACTGCAATTTATACGGCAGCACCATGTGCGCGAGCTTGATCGACGTGTCGGCGTCGTAGCCCGCATTGGCGTCTATGCGCAGATTGAAGTCCGGCCCGACCGCCTCGCGGATCGCCTTCACGCGATCACGATCGGCTTCGATGTTGCCGCCGACCTTGATTTTCGCCGAACGAAAACCGCGCTTCTGCCACGACACCGTTTCTGCCGCCGCTTCGTCGGGCGGCAGGATGCCGATCCACGCGTTGAACATCAGGCGATCTTTCACCGCGCCGCCGAGATAGGTGTAGACAGGAACGCCGCACACGCGCGCCGTCAGGTCCACGCACGCCATTTCGATGGCGGCCTTCGCGTCGTGAAAACCGTGGACGGCGGGCTCGATTTTTTGCAGCACGCGATGCACATTGGTCGGGTCCATGCCGACGACCAGACCGGCGAGCTTGGTCTGCAGCATGGTCAGGCTCGCTTCTATGGTTTCCATCGAATAGCCGGGCGACGGGTCGATATTGCCGAGCCCGATTGCGCCGCCGGTCGCCGTGATGCGCACGATGGCGCTGCGCTGGATGGATTTGCTCTTGTAGGCGTTCTTGTATTCGCCCACCAGCGGGACTTCAACGCCAAACACTTCGACGCGTTCGATTTTCATGCGAGGCTCCAGTCAGGATGTTTCTGTAGGAAGGTGATCAGGCCGCCTTCGGCGAGGATGCGTTGCACCGCCGGCGGCAGCACCGCTACGGTGCGGTTGATATTGCGCGCGGCGACGGCGACATTGCCACGCGCGAGGTCGATGACAATCTCGTCACTATCTGTGATACCGGCAATATCGCATTCGACGACGGGTAGCCCATTATTGATCGCGTTGCGAAAGAACTGACGGCCGAACGCCGGCGCAACGATGGCTGCTACACCCATCAGCTTCATGATGTGCACCGCCTGCTCGCGCGAGGAGTTAATACCGAAGTTCTTGCCGGCGACAATAATATCGCCCGCCTTGAAACGCGCGGCAAACCCCGGCGCGATGTTCTCGTAAGCGTGCTGCGCGATGTAAGCATTGTCCTTGCCCGGCAAATACTTGCTCGAGCAATTGATGTCGGTATTGATTTCCGCGCCGAGCAAACGCGCGCAACCGTGAATCTTGGCGGCATTCATCAAAGCTCCAGAATTCAAAAACTACTTTTAGCCACAGAGGACACAGAGTTCACAGAGAGAAAAACAAGCACGGTGCCGATCGAAATGCTTTCCTCTGTGTTCTCTGTGCCCTCTGTGGCAAATGCTTTTGACTTTGTGCGTCCATTCACGCGACTGCTCTCCATTTTCCACCCATCACCGTTCTTGGATCCGTGATGGTGCCGGTCAACGCCGAAGCAGCTACGGTCGCCGCAGAGCCAACCCAGATTTCGGATTTCGAATTACCCAAACGGCCTTTGAAATTGCGGTTGGCGCTGGAGATCGCGACGTCACCATCGCCCATGATCAGATGGCCGGTGATATTGACGCAGGTACCGCAACCCGCGGCTTCCACCGAAGCGCCGGCCTGGGTCAACGCCTCGACGAGCCCTTCGCGCGCGGCGGCGAGATAAACCTCGCGCGACGCCGGGGTAATTATCATGCGGACCCCTTTCGCGATGCGCTGGCCTTTGAGAATGGCCGCCGCCTGCCGGATATCGTCGAGCCGGCCGTTGGTGCAGGTGCCAATCAACGCGAAATTGATTTTCTGGCCTTTGACTTCGGGCACGCCGACCACGTCGTCGATCTGGTGGTTGCGCGCGACCTGCGGCGCCAGCGTCGAAGCGTCGATTTCGATGCGCTCCGCGTACGTTGCATCCGCGTCGGCTTTGACTGCTTTGGGCGCGCGCGCCTTGTGCGCTTTCAGCCAGGCGAAAGTTTTTTCATCGGCTTCGAGTATTGCGGCCTTGGCGCCGAGTTCGGCGGCGTGATTGGACAAGGTCATGCGGTCGTCGATTTCCATCGCACTCACGGCCGACCCCACGTATTCCAGCGCGCGGTAGTTGGCCCCTTCAGCGCCGAAACGGCCCAGCATGGTCAAGGTGATGTCTTTCGCCCATACGCCGGGCTGCAAGCGGCCCTTTAACTCGATGCGGATGGTCTCCGGCACGCGAAACCACAATTTGCCCGTCATCATCACCGCCGACAGGTCGGTGCCTTCGACGCCGGTGCCGAAAGCATTGAACGCACCGTAGGTGACCGAATGCGTGTCCGTGCCGACGATCAGGTCGCCGCACGTCAGATGTCCGCCTTCGGGCATTACCTGGTGACAGATGCCGTCGCCGACGTCGTAGAGCACCGCACCGTGTTTGTCGGCGAACGCGCGCATGTCGCGATGCACGTTGGCTGCTTCGATGTTCGGCGGCGGCGAGTAATGGTCGAGCACGATGGCGGTCTTGGCAGCGAACGGCAACGCGAATTTTTCGTTACCGGCGCCGATTTTCTGGATCATCTTCAGCGCGTTCGACGCGCGCGCGTCGTGCAGCATCGCAAAATCGACGCTCGCAACAACGACGTCGCCGGCGCGCACCGGTTTGCCACCGGCGTGCGCAGCCAATATCTTCTCGGCGATTGTGTAACCCATCCATCCTCCGGGGGTGCTGCTGCCTGGACGTTGCGCGTGGAACTGCGGCGCGACGTGTGAGGGGGCTATTTTAGCAGGGAATCACTACGCAATCTTCCCGCGCCACGGCCTACTCCGGACGTATGCCTGCCGCTTTCACGACCTTGCCCCACTTTTCAAAATCGGCCTTGAGGAAAGCCGGAAAATCGCGCGGGCTGATTTGCGAGGATTCGGCACCCTCTGCGGCAAACCTCGCCTTGAGTTCGGGATCGACCAGCATTTTTGAAACTTCGCTGCTCAGCCGCACCGACAACTCTGCGGAAAGAGCCGGCGGCGCGAACATGCCCCACCATTGGACCGATTCGAAACCCGGCACGGTTTCCGCGACGGTCGGCACGTCGATGACCGGCGCAATGCGCTTGTCGCCGGTGACCGCTACCAGGCGCAGTTTGCCCGCGCGCACTTGCGCGAACACCGTAGGCAATGCGGAAAACAGCACCGAGACCTGGCCAGCCACAAGATCGATGACTGCCGGCGGGCCGCCTTTATACGGAATATGCACGAGATCGACGCCGGTCTGCAGCTTGAACAACTCACCCGTGAGATGGCTCAGCGTGCCGCTCCCGTTGGATGCGTAATTGAGCGCACCGGGACGCGCCTTGGCGAGATCGATCAGTTCTTTCACCGAACGCGCCGGCACCGACGGATGCACGACCAGCACGTTGGGCGCCGACGCGATCATGATGACCGGCACGAAATCGTTCAACGCGTCATACGGCGGCTTGCGTGACAGATGGGGGCTGATGACATGCGAACTCGAAGACGTAATCAGCAACGTATACCCGTCGGGTGCCGCCTTGGCGACCATTTCCGAACCTATCATGCCGCCGGCGCCAGACCGGTTGTCCACCACCACCTGCTGGCCCCACGCCGCAGAAAGCTTTTGCGCGATGGTGCGCGCGAATAAATCGGTGCCGCCACCGGGCGGAAACGGTGCGATGACCCGTATCGGCCGCACTGGATAATTTTGCGCCAGCGCCGAAGAAGCTGCGACAGAAAAAATGCACAATACACATCCAAGCGCCGTTGCCTTCATGGCGTTACCTCCGCTGCGCGAGCTTGCGAATCAGCTTCTCGTCGACGACGAGCCCCAGCCCCGGCGCATCGGGCATCACCAGCTTGCCCTGTTTGAGCTGCACGCCGCCTTCCTTGACCGGCTTGTCCTTGATGCGCAGCTGGTAATCCATGCCGGGATCGCAACCGACGTGCCGCACCGCCGCGTGCAAGTGACCTGTCGCCGTATCCAGCAATGCGCTGCCCTGCGTCCAGTCTATGCGCACCGGCAGGTTGGCGGCCTCGGCGATGCGCATCATCTGCAGCGCCTTGTAAAAACCGCCGCACTTGCCGAGCTTGAGGCTCACCATGTCGGCGGGCTTCGTGGCCGCGATCTCGATCATCGTCGCGAGGTTCTGGATCGCCTCATCCGCC
>JAIOOZ010000049.1 GCA_021414185.1 Betaproteobacteria bacterium | reverse complement strand
GCCGGCAACTGGACGGCGGCGCAGGCTCTCTACCGTGACGCCATCGCGCCCGACCGGCACCCCGGCGGGCCGCAACAGAAAACGTGGGATGGTGTCGCGTTTCTCTGGCGTTCCGAGCTGGCCGGCCAACCGCGTAACGAGGCGGCATGGCGCGCGCTCTACGATTATGCCGGGAGCAATCTGCCGCGGCCAGGCGCCGGACTCGCGGACCTGCATGTCATGCTCACTGACGCGGTGGTGCGCGATGACGCCGCGCTGTCTGCCCGCACACAGAAAATCGAGGAATTGGCGCGTGACAACCGCTACGCGTCCGGCTCTTACGTCCCCGGGCTCGCGCGCGGCTTTGCGGCGTTCGAACACGGCGATTATGCGGCAGCGATCGCCGCGCTCGCCCCGCTGGCGCGGCAAAGCGAACGCATCGGCGGCAGCCGCGCGCAGCACGACATCATCGAGTTCACTCTGCTCAAGGCCTACCTCAACGCCGGCCTGCTCGAAGAGGCGCGCCAGTTACTCGCTACGCGCAGGCCCGGGGCCTCGGGAGTTTCGGTGGCGGGCGCGGCAGTGCTACATTGACTCACGGTAATAATTATCCGCGCCTGGCGCAGGAAGAATATATATTTAATCCACAAGGCCGATTCAAGAGTCTGCCTCGAAGTTGGATGCAAGTACAGCCTCGACTGCAATGCGCGGGAATTGGGCAAGTGCCCCGAAGAAGCCTGCGTCTGGCAGATGAAATGGAAATAACTTCAGTGAGAACCCGCATGGCGCAAGCAAGTGTCGATCAGATAGGAGTTCGCAAAAAAACGACGATAAACCGCATCCAAACGGCGATTTACGTCACTTCATTCTTTCTCGCGCCGGCAATTGCCGCCGCCCAATCCAGCCAGTATCCGGCCAAGCCAGTCCGTATGATCATTCCGTTTGCACCCGGCGGACCGAATGATTTGATAGGCCGCGCGGTTGCGCGCAAGCTCGAGGACGGTCTGGGCCAGCCAGTCATCGTCGACAATCGCGGCGGCGCGGACGGAACACTGGGCACGGTGCTGGCAGCCAAGGCGGTGCCCGATGGCTACGTTATTTCAATCGGCAGCCTGGGCACATTTGGTATCAGTCCCAGCATTTTTCCAAAACTTGGCTATGATGCGATCAAAGATTTTGAACATATCTCGATGATCGGCATAGTGGGCAATGCGCTGGTAGTTCACCCAAGCGTGCCGGCAAAAAACCTTAAAGAACTGATCGCGCTTGCGAAAAGAAATCCTGGCAAGCTTAATTATGCGTCCGTCGGAAGTTCGTCCCGCCTGATGGCCGAAATGATCAATAGTATGGCCGACATCAGGACCGTGCATATTCCCTACAAGGGCGCCGCCCCCGCGCTGGTCGCCCTGCTCAGCGGCGAGGTGGATTTTTTTCTGAACGCATTTCCCGGCCTGCTGCCTCATGTAAAGGCCGGCAGGCTACGCGCCATCGCCGTGACCACGTCGAAACGCTCACTGCTTGCTCCGGACGTACCGACGATGATAGAAGCGGGGTTACCGGGCTACGACGCAAGCACTTGGTATTTGCTGGTCGCGCCCTCCGGCACGCCACGCGAAATCGTTACGCGGCTCAATCAGATCATGGTCAAGGCGTCGCGCTCGAAGGACATGCTTGAATATTTTGCGACGATGGATACCGCGCCTCTGAGCTCGACGCCTGAGCAAACAGTTGAATTTGTGCGCAATGAAATCACCAAGTGGGCAAAAGTAGTCAAGGCGTCGGGGGCAAAACCTGAATGATGCGGCATCAACCAGAGACGTCATACTCGTATTTAAAATATCGGGCGATTCAGGAGAAATCATGATTTGCGTAAAACCCGTTAAACAGGAGTTCGTGGCTGAAATTGGCGAAATTGACCTGTCACGCACGTTGCCCGACGACATCTTCGCGGAGGTCGAACAAGCGTTCAACCGTTACGCCGTGCTGATATTTCGCAATCAACCGCTGACCGAAGACCAGCAGATCGCATTTGCGATACGCTTCGGCGAACTGGAAATTTCGGTACAGCCATTCGTGTCCGTGCCGGCCAGCAAGCGGCGAATTTCGACGAACTTTTCCGACATCTCGAACCTCGACGAGAACGGGCAGCTTGTTTCCCAGACCGACAACAGGCGATTCATCAACCTTGCCAACCAGTTCTGGCACACCGACAGTTCGTTCAAGCGCACGCCCGGAAAAATGTCTATGTTGTCGGCGCAAGTCGTGGTGCCTGAAGGCGGCGAGACCGAGTTCGCGGACATGCGCGCCGCATGGGAGGCGCTGCCGGCCGCGCGCCAGGAAGCCCTCGTGAACCTGGTTGCCGAGCATGATTACTTCAGATCCCGCGTGATGGTAGGCCTTGATCCAAACAGCATCAGCCCCGAACGGCGCGCATCGCGCCCCGCGGTGCCGCAGGTGCTCGTTCGCCAGCATCCGGCAAGCGGGCGCAAGTCGCTTTATCTCGCATCCCACATCACGCATATTTACGGCATGGATATCGCCGAAAGCCGGCGCCTCGTCGACGAACTCACGGCGCACGCAACGCAACCGCAGTTCGTCTACACCCATCGCTGGGCGATCGACGATGTCGTAATGTGGGATAACCGTTGTACCATGCACCGGGGACGGCCGCACGATGAGACACAGCCGCGTGCAATGCGCCGTGCAACCGTGAAGGACGTCGGGCCGACCGTGCCGGAAAACTGGCACTACGCCGCGTAGATTCACTGCGCCGTCAATTGGGCGGCTTATCACGATGGAGAAGTGGCATGAATCAGGCAAAAAACACGATTTGCATTTGGTAAAACGCCGAGGACGCGGCGCGGTTTTACGCGAGGACCTTCCCCGATTCATCCGTTGGCGCGGTGCTTCGCGCACCAGGGGACTTTCCGTCCGGGAAAAAGGCGATGTGTTGACGGTCGATTTTCGGTAATGGGAATTCCCTGCCTCGGGCTCAATGGCGGACCCGGGGTCGAACACAACCTGGCCTTCTCGTTTCAGGTAGCAACCGCCGACCAGGCCGAAACGGACCGCTATTGGAACGCGATCGTCGGCAACGGCGGCGAAGAGAGCGAGTGCGGCTGGTGCAAGGACAAATGGGGATTGTCGTGGCAGATTACGCCCGCCGTTCTGATGCAGGCGATCGCCGATCCCGATCCCGCTGTTGCGAAGCGCGCGTTCGACGCGATGATGACGATGAAAAATATCGACGTTGCGAAAATCGAGGCAGCGCGCCGGGGTTGAATCGGATGGCAATCCTCTTCGCCCTTCTATACATCAGGGCGAACGGATGTTTGAGATGATTGCCAACTTGCGTCGAAATTCCGATGCGGCCGTTCGTGCTGAGGTATCGAAGCATGAATGGCCGCGTTTACGGCTCAGGAGATTTTCATCCCCATGGCGCTCACCCTTGAGCTGCAATCTCCCGGGTTCGCTTCGCGTTGACCTTTATTACATGTTCCTGATAGGCCGGGCGTGCCGCCAGCCGCTCGTACCACGAGCGTACGTTGGGATGCGCCCCCAGCGCTGCCTTGGGCGTCCAGTTGAACCACCGGTCCGTCAACGATCCCGCCGGCATATCGGCCATGGTGAAGCGCTCGCCGCACAGGTACTGCCGCCCGGCAAGATGCTTATCGAGGATGTCGAGCCATTGCACCTGGTTCTTGGCCGCGGTAACGATGGCGTCGGGATTTCTCTTGGCTGCAGGCCCAAAATAATTTTGCAGGTAGATGCTGTTGAAGCCCGCGAAGTTGAGCGAGCTCCAGTCCATCCATTTCTCCGCATCGGCCCGCTCGCGCGGTGTTGCGGGACACAGATTGCCGAGGCTGTGCTTCATGCACAGGTAGCGTATTACCGCCCCGGACTCCCACAGAGTCCAGCCGTCGTCCTCCTCGAGGGTCGGCAGCCGCCCGTTCGGGTTCTTGCGCCGGTAGTCCGGATCGTCATTGCCGCCGAACTCGCCGCCCCAGTCGATGCGCTCGTGCGCAATCCCGAGTTCGCCTACACACCACATCGCCTTGATGACGTTCGAGCCGTCGGCCCGTCCCCATATTTTCAGCATGTCGTCCCCCTACCTTTTTGTTGAGTTCCTGCGAAGTATAACCAACGTTGGTTTGCGTGCTTCAACGCGCTGTGTGCGGCCCTGTTATTTGCACCCGATCGCATTGATACGTTACGCGCGACTTTAACGAAAATAGGGCCAGGCTAGCGGCATCAATCCGACAATCGCAAGAACAGCGGCTGCAGTATAAGAACGCGCGAAATTGTCGTGACGGCCAACCCTGATAAATCCTAAAAACATCACGATCGGCCACAAAATTAATGCGACACCGGCGCTGAACAATGGCGCCTTCGTCACATTTGCGGGACCACTCAGTGAGATGACGCCTAAGTCAAAATTTAACACGCTGAACAAGACGCAAACTATGCCCTGCGGCGTCTCCAGAAGTGGCCCGCTAAAAATATCAGATACGGGTCCCCGCACGTAATCCTTGTTATCCATTGAGTCAATTCGCGGCTGGTCGTCCGCCGCCGGCGCGCTCTGATGCGCAGGGTCAGAGTGCTTATTCGAAAAATCAAACATTTTTCTGAAGAACAAACACAGGTTAAAAATAATAATTGCATAACCCACTTCGATGAACAGGATCTCAGTTCTGAATGCGCGCTCGATCTGGCCATCTAGGAGCAACAACCCCTTCAGTAGCGGCGAAGTTAAATCGCCACGCAGTGCGATGAAAACAGCAATGCCGACCATCAAGAGCCCTAGCAACGCGGTGCCTAGGATTTCTTTCCACGCGGGTACTTTCAGTTCCAATCCGGCTACTAAGCCCAAAAGGACAATGGCTGCCATCATGAAATTAATCTGTTCCACATTCATCCTTCACGTTTCGTGGACCCACCAGATCGACTAATAACCAACGGCCGTTCATCTGCTTACCCTACCCACCGGCACAACGCCCCAATGGATCAGTAATGCGCAAACCGAAGCCGTCATCGCAATCGCGCACACCGCCAGCCAGCCGTACAGCGCGAACGCAGTGCTGGTGAAAAACGCCCCCACCGCGTTGCCGCACCACATATGCATGCCGAAGATGGTGTTGGCGCGCCCGCGTGAATCCTGCAATGCAGCGTTGACCAGGGTTTGATTCGCCACCATCGCAGTGCGCAGACCGCAGTCGAGCATGACCGCGCCGGCCACCACGAACACGATTGAAGCGGCGGAGATGCCGAACGCAAGCCACGCGCAGATCATCACGCACACCCCCGTAGTTACCACCGGCGCCGCGCCGGAGCGATCCGTCCAGCGTCCGGCGGGCCGCGCAACGAGTATGCCGGCTGCGCCAGGAATACCGATAAGGCCAGCTGCGGCCGGGCCGACCTGGTGCAGGTGGGCCATCATCGGCGCCACCACCGCCCAAAATCCCCCATAGCAAATACCCAGCAGGAACTGGATCGCCACCGCACGCCGCACCTCGCCGTGCCTGCGATACATCGTGAACATCGAACCCAGCAAATCGCCATAGGTCATCTGCGTGGTTGGGCGCGTATGCGGCAGCCACGCCAGCAGCGCGCATATCAGCACACAGTGCAGGCCGGCTGAAAAAACATGGAAACGAACACCAGCCCCACTGACGAACATATACCGGTGACCAGGCTCGCTGCGGCCAGCACCGCGATGGACGGCGCCACCGCCATCAGCGCCTGCGCCATGCTCAGCACCAGGACCATCCCGATGATCAGCCAGCGCTTGCTGATACGGTCGCCCAGCGGCACCAGCAACGCGATGCCCACGAGCATGCCGCCGAACGAAAGTGTTGGTATCCAGCCCACGGCCGCGGGGCTGGCCCGGAATTCATTGGCGATCGTCGCCAGCATCGGCGTCTGATAGTGTATGCCGCCGGCGATGACGAACGCCGCACCGATCAAAAGCGCGATCAGCACGCGATGGTTGTCTCCGGCAGCCGTGGGGGTGGTGGGCAAAACGAATCCTTATTTCTGCATTCAACGACGCGGAGTATGCGCTAGCTGCCACCGCCGCATCGCCCGCCCGGCAAAACGGTGATGTGCTCCACCGGTTCCGGCGTAAAACCTTTTACAGGGTCACGATACAGTGCGACAACTTTGGGCATAATGATAGTTATTCCAGCGCGACGGATGTCAGTCGCCTCAATGCTACCATTTGACCAATGCCATCCACCGGGAACGTCATGACCACGCACGTCGAAGAACATCGCATCACGGACA
>JAIOOZ010000412.1 GCA_021414185.1 Betaproteobacteria bacterium | reverse complement strand
GCAAGGCCGTTGACTGCGGCAATCACCGGCTTCGGGCACGAGTAAATCGCGCGCCACAGCTTGTGCGAGCCGCGCTGCATCTGTTCTATGCTGCCGACGCCGGCCATCTCCTTGATGTCGGCGCCCGCCGCGAACGCTTTCACGCTGCCGGCCACCACGATGGCGCGGATGCTGTCGTTCTCCGTCATGTCCGCCAGACCCTTCACCAGGGTTTTGCGCACTTCCATGTTCAATGCATTGCGCGCCTCGGGGCGGTTGATGCGCAGGAGGCCGACGCCGGGCGCCGGGCTTTCGATGAGAACTACGGGTTCGGTCATTTTGAATTCCTTTTGATAAAAAGCGAGAGGCGAGAGGCGAGAGGGGTTAGGAGATAGCGTGTTCTGCTTGGTGATTATGCCGCCTCTCTCCTCTCGTTTCCCGCCTCTCGACAGATGTCATTTGGCCAGCCCGAGATCGCCCAGCACCGCTTTCATGCTGACGTAATCCTGCTGGAGGTCAACCTTGAGGCGCTCGGAGAGCGCGAAATCGTCCGTCAGGTAGTTGCGCTCGAGGTCATTTTTCCACTCGGGGGAAGCGACGACCTGCGCCATGATTTTCTCCCAATAGGCGATCTGCGGCGCGCTCATGCCTTTAGGCCCCATCACGCTGCGCCAGCCGCCGAACACCACGTTGATGCCCTGTTCCTTCCAGGTCGGCACCGCGGCAAATGGCGCTGTCAGCCGCTGGTTCGCGGCGATGCCGACGATGCGCAGCTTGCCGGCTTCGACTTGTTCCGCGACATTGCCCGCGGCCGTCGTCACCAGGTCGATATGTCCGCCGAGCAAAGCGGCGATTGCCTCGGACGAGCCTTTGAACGCGATGACTTTCAACGCGCGCACGTCGCCGCCTATGGCTTTGGCGAGCAGGCCCGCCGCGATGTGATTGTGGCTGCCGACCGCGGTGGCAAAACCTATGCTCACCGACTTGGGGTCTTTTTTCAGGCGCTCGCCGAGATCGCGCCCGGTTTTGATGGCCGAGTCGCCTTTGACTGCAAATACGATGTACTCGTTGAACAATGACGCGATGGGCGTGAAGTCGGTGTAATTAAGAGGACTGGCGCCGATGATGTGATTGGTGAGTATGGTTGGTGTGCCTATCATCATGTAGTGCGCATCGCCCAAGTGCTGGTTCAGGTAGTTCATGGTCATTGCGTTGCCGCCGCCGGGCTTGTTGACGACGGTCAGCGTGGACGTCAGCAGGCGTTTGTCGTGGATGATGCGCTCGATGCCGCGCGCGGTTTTATCGTTGCTGCCGCCTGGCGCGGATGGCACGACGATTTCGACATTCTTCGCGGGCTGCCACTGTGCGTGCGCGTTGGCTTGTAATGCAGTTAGCGCTAGTGCGAATTCCAGCAACAAACCCACTGCAACCGCCGATGAACGCAGATGAACGCTGATAAAGTCAAATACCCCAACGCTAACAGGTGAAGAACAGATTCGAATTTTCATCTGCGTCTATCGGCGTTCATCGGCGGTTAAAGAGCGCTTTAGTAAAATTTGACTTAATCGCTGGTGAGCGCAGGCCACAGGCGGTCGGCGCCGGCGGCGCACATCGCCCGTCCGAGTTCCATCGCCCACGCGGCTTCGTTGCCGAATTCCTCGCGCCATGCCCACAGGCGCAGTGTCGAATGGTGCAGCGCGTATTCGTCGGTGACGCCAATTGCGCCGTGCACCTGGTGTGCGATGAGCGCGCCTTCGTGCGCCGCCTGCGCAGTGCGTATCTTGGCTGCTGCGACCGCGAACATCGCATTCTGGCCGCGCTCCATGGCGCCTGCAGCCGACAAAGCGGCTGCGACGGCAGCGGCGACTTCGCCGGCGCAGCGCGCGAGTTCCTGCTGGATCGCCTGGAACTGGCCGATCTTGCGGCCGAACTGAGAGCGTTCCGTCGCGTAGCGCACCGCAAGCTCCAACGCGCGTTCAAGCGCGCCCGCCATGGCGAGCGAGCGCATCAGCGCGCCGCGTTCCCGCAGCGTTGCGTGATTCACGCCATCAGCTGCTGGTGCGGCGAGACTCGCCGCTACGGCGACGTTATCGAGCACGACATCATCGCGCGGTTCGAAGGCAAGATTTTGGCCCGCAGTAATTTTGCATTGACTGCTTTCAACGCAAGCGACTATGTCGCCGTCGGGGCCGGCAGCGAGCACCACGATATGTCCGGTGATGCGCGCCCACGGTACCCGTTTCATCTCACCGGACAGATTCCAGCGCGCGCCGTTCTTGCGCGCGGTGATTTTTTCGCCGTGCACCGGTGCCAAGGTCAGCGGACCGGTGGGGATTTTCAGGCCCGAGCTCGCCAGCATCCAGCCCGCGATGGCGGTTTCGGCAAGCGGTATTGGTGCTGCATAACGTCCGGCGATGCGAACGACCGCGGCAAGATCCGACAACGAACCGCCGGCGCCGCCGGCTTCTTCCGCAATCGATACCAACGGCAGTTGCGCGTCCTCGGCAATTTTCCACAGCGCCGCCGACCAGCCATCCTGCTTGGCGGCATCGAGCATTTTGGCGTTGACCTGGTCGGCGAACAGGCGCGTCGCCGATTCGACCAGCATTGCGCGAACATCACTCACATCGTTCATTTGAGCGGCCCCAGCAGTTTGCGCGCGATCAGGTTGCGCAGGACCTGGGTCGTGCCGCCGCGTATCGTGGCAACCGGCGCACACACGATGGTCTCAGCGAGATGGCGCTCGAATGTGTCGTCTGCGTCGGGCGTGGGCTCAGTCGTTGCGAGCAGGCGCGCGGCGTCGATGATTTCGCGCTCGTAGAAAGTGCCCATGTCTTTGACCAGCGCCGCCTCGGTGGCGAGGTCGACGGTCGCTTTTGGTGTTCCCTTTTCACCATCGGGTCCAGGGTCGAGCGTGATTGCAATGGCGAGCGACATGCGGCGCAACGACCACATGCGCGCGGCAAGCTTGCCGGCCGCTTCCGCTGCACGCGCATCCGGCGTGGCGCCGAGCCGGCGCATGAGCGCGGTGAACAGCGGAAACGTCGTCATGTAACGCTCGGGGCCGCTGCGTTCCAGCGCCAGTTCAGAGGTGACCTGTTTCCAGCCCTGGCCGATTTCACCCACTACCATGTCGTCGGGCACGAACACGTTATCGAGAAACACCTCGTTGAAACCGTGATGGCCATTCATGAAGCGGATCGGACGCACCGTCACGCCCGGCGCGTTGAGTTCGATGATGAGTTGTGACAGGCCATCGTGGCGATTGCCGGCGTCCGGTGAGGTGCGGCACAGCACGAAGAAGGCATGTGCTTTGTGCGCCCAGCTTGTCCACACTTTCTGGCCGGTCACACGCCAGCCGTTGGGCACGCGCTCGGCGCGCGTTTTTACCGACGCGAGATCGGAACCTGAATTTGGTTCGCTCATGCCGAGCGCGAAAGAATATTCGCCGCGCGCAATTGCAGGCAGGAAGCGTTGTTTCTGCTGCTCAGTGCCGTAGCGCAACAGGCTGGGCCCGGTCTGGCGGTCGCCGAACCAGTGCGCCGCGCACGGCGCCGCGACCGCGAGCATTTCCTCGGTGACGACGAAGCGCTCCAGATAAGAACGTTCCTGGCCGCCGTAGCGCTTGGGCCAGGTCATGCCGATCCAGCCGCGCGCGGCGACGCGGCGCGTGAACTCGGGATGGAATTCGGTGTGTCCGAGACGCGGTTTGAAATTCAGCGCGGCGAATTCGGTACGCAGGAACTCGCGTACTTCCTTTTGCAGCTGGCGTGCGGCGGCGGGCAGCTCGAGCGCCGAGAAGTCGACCTGATCAAACACGGGGATGATTCCTGAATGTGTAAGGCGGTTTTTTCGTCACTCTAGGCCTGCGTAGGGAGCGCGTCAATTTTTGAGCACGATCAATGCGTCCGCTGCAATCGCACCGTGCACATTCACGAATAACGGGTTGACGTCGATTTCGGCAATACGGTCGGCGTGGTCGGCGGCGAGCTGCGAAACGCGCGCCAGGGTGTCTGCAAGCGCATCGACGGCGAGGGGCGCGCTGCCACGGTAGCCCGATAACAGTGGCGCTGCTTTGATTTCGGCAATCATTTCAAGCGCCGTCTCTTTGTCGAACGGCGCAAAGCGGTAGGTCACGTCCTTCAACAATTCGGTAAACACGCCGCCAAGACCGAACATGACGACGGGACCAAAAAACTTGTCGTTCACGACGCCGATGATGACTTCGGTGCCGGCGGCCATTTCGGCGACCAGCACGCCGTTGATGTGCGCGTCCGGTTTGTAGCGTTTTGCGTTGGCAATGACGGTTGCCGCCGCATCTTTCAGTTCAGCGAGATTTTGCACGTGCAGGCGCACTGCGCCGGCTTCGGTCTTATGCGGAATGTCCGGTGAGTCGATTTTGACCGCGAGCGGAAACTTGAGCGGCGATTCTTTGAGCGCGGCAATCGCAGCAGTTGCCAGCATCACTTCACTCGCGACGGATATGCCGTAAGCCGCGAGCGCTTTTTTCGAAGCGGTTTCGCTCAGGCGGGCGGTGTTTGCGGGCAAGGAGAGTTCCTGACGCTCAATGGCGCGCTTGGAGGCGCGGGATTGCGCG
>JAIOOZ010000411.1 GCA_021414185.1 Betaproteobacteria bacterium | reverse complement strand
TACATCACCTGCCCGCGCTGCACCGGCACCGGCCACATCCGCAGCACCGAATCCGCCGCGCTGCACATCCTGCGCATCCTCGAAGAGGAGGCCATGAAGGAAAACACCGGCGCCCTGCACTGCCAGGTCCCGGTCGATGTCGGTACCTTCCTGCTCAACGAGAAGCGCGTCGACATCTCGCGCATCGAGATGCGCCACCGCGTCAATCTGGTGATCGTTCCCAATCGCCACCTGGAAACGCCGGCGCATGAAATCATCCGCCTGCGCCACGACCAGCTCAATGCCGAGGGCGTCGCCCTCGCCAGCTACCAGATGGCGGAAAAGCCGATCGAGGAAACCTACCAGCCGCCTTCGGCCCAGGCCGGCGAAGCCAAGCCGGCCAAGATCGAAGCCGCGGTCAAGGGCATCACCCCGGACCAGCCGGCACCGATCGTCGCACCGAGGACCGAGGCGCCTGTCGCCAACGCCGCACCCGCCGGCAATGGCGGCTTCTTCGGCAAGATCATGTCCTTTTTGATGGGGGACAAGAAGGAAGAAACGCCGGTCGTCGTCGCCGGGAAGGCCGATCGTCCGCCACGCCGTGACAGCGGACGCGACCGCAACCGCGAAGGCGGGCGTGGCGGGCGCGACCGCAACCGCGAAGGCGGGCGTGGCGGCCGCGACAATCGCGAAGGCGGCGAACGCAAGGAACGCAGCGAGCAGGCTCCGCGCCCGCAAGCCAAGCGCGACGAAGTCCAAGGCGAAGGCAACCCACGCAAACCGCGCGAACCACGCGAGCCGCGTGAAGGCAAGGAGGCCCGCGAACCCAGGGAACCGCGTCCGCCGCGCGAACCCAAGGAGCAAAGAGAGCCACGGGAACCACGTGAGCCGCGTCCGCCGCGCAACGACGCGCAAAATGCCGTAGCGTCAGCGCCGACTTCCGACAATGACAGCGGCCAGGGTCAGGACGGCGAAGCTCGTAGCGGTCGCCGGAGTCGTGGTCGTGGTCGCGGCCGTGGTCGTGGCGAGGAAAACAGCATACCGGAAGTCGCTCCAGCCGTAAGCGCCGGACTCGTCGCCGATCAAACATCGGGGTTGGCAACGGTCGTGACCGAAGCCGTTGCACCGCAGTCGCCCCCGACGCCAGCCTTCGCGCCTATCGTCGCCGAAGCCCCGGTCGCAGAACTGGTAGCCGTCGCTACGGTGGAACAGCCACCAGCGCCCGCCGCCGCCGAACCGGTCGCCCCGACGGCCGTCGTGGTGGCGGAGCCGATTCCGCTGCCGGTCGCCGTTCCCACCCCGGCGCCCGTTGCCGAGCCTGCCCCGCAATTCGTCGCGGCGCCGCCTCAGCCGGTGATGCCTGCCGCCGATCCAATCATCGTGCCGCCGGCACCGAAGCCGGCTCCGGTGGATCTTTCGGGATCACTGCAACAAGCCGGGCTGGAGCTGGTCGAGACCAGCCATGCCGCGCCGCCCGCCGACAGCTTCGCGCCGGCGCAGCCCCTGGGCCGCAAACCCAGGCCGGCACCGGTGATTGTCAACGAACCCCTGCAGATGGTGGAAACCAAGAACGACTGAAGCGGGTAGTCGGGAACACGAAACGGGCGCCCCAGGGCGCCCGTTTCGTGTCAATTGGCGGCGAGCTTGAGAATCATCCGCGTCGCCGCATCCTCGACAAGGTCGAGTACATGCTCGAAGCCCCGCGCATCGCCGTAGTAGGGGTCCGGCACCTCGTCCACCTCGACGCGTTCGCCAAAGTCGAGGAACAGCCCCAACTTGCCGTGATGCGGCGGCGGACAGGCGCGTTTCAGCAAGGCCAGATGCTCGCGGTCCATGGCCAGCACCCGGTCGAAACGGACAAAATCGAACTCGGTCACGCGCCGCGCACGTAGCGGCGAGAGGTCGTAACCACGTTTCGCCGCCGCCCTGACGGTGCGCGGATCGGGCGGCTCGCCGACATGGTAGTCATGGGTGCCGGCGGAATCGAATTCGAACAGGTGCGCGACACCGTGCTTCTGCGCCAGGCCGCGCGCAACCCCTTCCGCCGTGGGCGAACGGCAGATGTTCCCGGTGCAGACGAACAGCACGCAGTGCCTGGTCATGCGGCATCCCCCGGGGCATCATGGGCCTCGCCACCGAAAGCCAGCCTCTGGATGCGGAACAACTCGTCGCGGGCCGCTGCCGCTGCCTCGAACTCCAGATTCCTTGCGTGTTCCTGCATGGCCTTCTCCAGCCTCTTGATCTCGCGCGACAACTCCTTCTCGCTCATCACCTCGTAACGCGCCGCCTCCTGCGCCGCCTTGAGGTCACGTACTGCCGTATCGGCATCGTACACACCATCGATCATGTCCTTGATACGCTTCTTGACGCCGATCGGAGTAATGCCCTCGGCTTCATTGTGCGCCAACTGCTTCGCCCGTCGACGCGCCGTTTCGCCCGTCGCCCGCCGCATCGAATCGGTGATCCGATCGGCATAAAGTATGGCCGTGCCGTTGAGATGGCGCGCGGCGCGGCCCATGGTCTGGATCAGCGAGCGCGTCGATCGCAGGAAGCCTTCCTTGTCGGCATCGAGGATGGCCACCAGCGACACCTCGGGAATGTCCAGCCCCTCGCGCAGCAGGTTGATGCCCACCAGCACATCGAATTCGCCCAGGCGAAGGTCGCGAATGATCTCGACGCGCTCCACGGTGTCGATGTCCGAGTGCAGGTAGCGCACCTTGATGCCGTTGTCGTTGAGGTATTCCGTGAGCTGCTCCGCCAGCCGCTTGGTCAACGTCGTCACCAGCACACGCTCGCCGAGCGCGATGCGCTTCTTGCATTCGGACAGCAGGTCATCGACCTGGGTACTGGCCGGGCGCACCTCGACCACCGGATCGACCAGCCCGGTCGGCCGCACCAGTTGCTCGACCACCTGGCCCTGGTGCTTTTCCTCGTAGTCGGCCGGCGTCGCCGAAACGAACACCGTCTGTGGCATCAGCTTCTCGAATTCCTCGAACTTCAGCGGCCGGTTGTCCAGCGCCGAAGGCAGGCGGAAGCCGTAATCGACCAGGTTTTCCTTGCGCGAGCGGTCGCCCTTGTACATGCCGCCCACTTGAGGAATCGTCACGTGCGATTCATCGACGAACATGATCGCGTCATTCGGCAGGTAGTCGTAGAGCGTCGGCGGCGGCTCGCCGGGCTGGCGCCCCGACAGGTGCCGCGAATAGTTCTCGATGCCCTTGCAAAAGCCCAGCTGGTCGAGCATTTCGAGGTCGAAGCGGGTGCGTTGCTCGATGCGCTGGCACTCGACCAGTTTCTGATTCGCCTGAAAGAACTCGATGCGCTGGCGCAACTCCTCCTTGATCGCTTCGACGGCCTTCAGCACCGTGGCACGCGGCGTGACGTAATGGCTGGACGGAAACACCGTGAAGCGGCCCAGCTTCTGCCGCGTGTGCCCGGTCAACGGGTCGAACAGCGTCAGCGATTCCAGCTCGTCGTCGAACAGCGTGATGCGCACGGCGCTCTCGGCGTTTTCCGCCGGAAAGATGTCGAGACCGGATCGCCGATGCCATAGATCGCCGACACGGTGCACACGATCACCACGTCGCGCCGTTCCAGCAGGCTCTTGGTCGCCGACAGGCGCATCTGCTCGATGTGCTCGTTGATCGAGGAATCCTTCTCGATGAACAGGTCACGCGAGGGCACATAGGCCTCGGGCTGGTAGTAGTCGTAATACGAGACGAAATACTCGACCGCGTTTTCCGGAAAAAACTCGCGGAATTCCGAATACAACTGCGCCGCCAGCGTCTTGTTCGGCGCCAGCACCAGCGCCGGTCGGCCGAGTCGGGCGATGACGTTGGCCATGGTGTAGGTCTTGCCCGAGCCTGTCACGCCGAGCAGGGTCTGGAAGGAAAGCCCGTCCGCTATGCCCTCCGTCAGCAGGCGGATCGCCTCGGGCTGGTCGCCGGCCGGCAGAAACGGCTGGTGCAGGCGCCACGGGCTGCCCGCGAACTCCACCACTCTGCCCTTCAGTTCAATGATCTCAGCCACCGGTAACCCACTTATTTGCTTATGGAAAGCCGGGAAAAACCTGATCGAAGGCATCCCGTCAATGGGTTATTATTGCGCGTATCGCACTGCAACAGAGCAACGCCGTAGTGCCGTCGCCGACTTTTAAACCCTTCAAGTATCCGGAGTATTCATGAGCTCGATTTTTGCCGCCGTCGAAATGGCACCCCGCGACCCCATCCTGGGCCTTAACGAAGCCTTCAATGCCGATAAGAACCCCAACAAGGTCAACCTCGGCGTCGGCGTCTATTTCGGTGATGACGGCAAGATCCCGCTGCTCGCAGCCGTAAAGTCCGCCGAAAAAGCCCGCCTCGAAGCCCAGCCGCCGCGCGGCTACCAGCCGATCGAAGGCACACCTGCCTACAACGGCGCGGTGCAGAACCTGATGTTCGGCAAGGATTCGGAGCTGCTCGCCGCCGGCCGCGCCATCACCTGCCAATGCCTCGGCGGCACCGGCGCGCTCAAGGTCGGCGCCGACTACCTGAAGCGCCTGCTACCCGATTCGGCGGTCTATATCAGCGACCCGAGTTGGGAAAACCACCGTGCGCTGTTCGAAGGTGCCGGCTTCAAGGTCGAGAACTACGCCTACTACGATGCCGCCACGCGCGGCGTCAATTTCGCCGGCATGAAGGCCGCGCTGGCCGCGATGCCCGCCAAGTCGATCGTCGTCCTGCACGCCTGCTGCCACAACCCGACCGGTGCCGACCTGACCGCTGCGCAATGGGCCGAAGTTGTCGCCGCGATCAAGGAGCGAAACCTGGTGGCCTTTATCGACATGGCCTACCAGGGCTTCGCCGACGGCATCAAGCCCGACGCTGCCGCGCTCGACCTGTTCTCCGCCTCCGGCCTGCAGTTCGTCGTCTCCAGCAGCTTCAGCAAATCCTTCTCGCTCTACGGCGAGCGCGTCGGCGCCCTGACCATCGTCACCGCCGACAAGGACGAATCGGCGCGCGTGCTGTCGCAGGTCAAGCGTGTGATCCGTACCAATTACTCCAATCCGCCCACCCATGGCGGCGCCGTCGTTGCCGCGGTCCTCGCCAGCGCCGAACTGCGCCAGCAGTGGGAAGACGAACTGGGTGGCATGCGTGACCGCATCCGCGCCATGCGCAACAGCCTGGTCGAGAAGCTGACCGCCGCCGGCGCCACGGGTTTCGAGTTCATCAAGGTCCAGCGCGGCATGTTCTCCTACACCGGCCTGACCGCCGCCCAGGTGGAGAAGATGCGCGCCGACTACGGCATTTACGCCGTCAGTACCGGCCGCATCTGCGTCGCCGCGCTCAACACGCGCAACATCGACTACGTCGCCAAGGCCATCGCCGCGGTGCTGAAAACCTGACAGGGCTATTGCGGGCAAAAACCGGCGCGGCTATAATCCGCGCCTCTTGAATGTTCCTCGATAGCTCAGTTGGTAGAGCGCCGGACTGTTAATCCGTAGGTCCCTGGTTCGAGCCCAGGTCGAGGAGCCAAAGAATTTTGTTGTGGATCCTGCATTTAGCCCAGCCTTCGCGGTTGGGCTTTTTGCATTTCGGAGGCCGGCGCGAGCCAGGCCGCGCGCCCTCCGGTTTGCCCCTGAACATTCACTTCCTGATCGGTTGCGCATGACATCCAAACCCACCCTTCACCGCATAAAATTCAGCGAAGTCACCCTCGGCCAACGCTTCTTCGACCCGATCAGCGCCGAATACTTCGTCAAGCTAAGCGAGGGCATGGCCGCCATGGTCACCGGCATCGGCGACGGCACAGTACCCGACGAATTCGAGGCCGACGACGTTGTGGGCATCGAGCAATAGCAGGACGTATCGCCCGTCCATCATGCTCAGGACCGCATTTGCGGCGTTCACGGGGGTGATCCTGCTGGCGCTGGGTTTCATGTTCTCGGTGATCCTGTTTGCCGTGATCGCCGTGCTCGGCCTGGCGCTGTGGGGCTATGTGCATTGGAAAACACGCACGCTGCGGCGGACGATGCAGGAACAGGCTGCAAGCGGCGGCCACGTGATCGACGGCGAAGCCGTGGTGGTCGAGGAATACAGCGTCACAACGGAAAACGTGCTGCCCGGAAAGGATCCCGGGCCGCAGCCATCAACCCATGACAGGGAGCAACCATGAAACCACTGAGCATTACCGCCGCGGCGCTGCTCGCCGCATTCGCCATGCAGGCCGGTGCCGCCGAGCCCAAGGCCGTGAAGACCGCCTCGGGAATCGCCATCACCACGATCAAGGACGGCACGGGCGCCAGCCCGAAGGCCAGCGATACGGTCAAAGTCCATTACCGCGGCACGCTGGTCGACGGCAAGGAGTTCGACAGCTCCTACGGCCGCGGCCAGCCCGCATCCTTTCCCCTGAACCGCGTGATTCCGTGCTGGACCGAAGGTGTGCAGACCATGAAGGTCGGCGGCAAGGCGAAACTGCTCTGCCCGCCCAATCTGGCCTACGGCAGCCGCGGCGTGCCGGGCACCATTCCGCCCGATTCGAGCCTGGTGTTCGAGATCGAGCTGCTGGAAATCGCCAAGTAGCCGCGAGACGCCTTTACCCTCGTTATCCGCGCAAACGACCCGCATCGAATCCGGCCCGCAAGGAACACACAATGAGCCACACCAAGTCTCGTGAAGTCGTTCTCCCGATCAAGTTCACCCCGGAACTGATCAACGGGCTCGACGAACTGCGCGCGGCGTGGCGGCAGGACCCCCATGCGATTCCGAAAGGCCTGTCATGCACGGAGTCCAAGGAAGGGCAGTTCGTGCTGATTGCTGCCGAATCGGCTTTCACGACCATACCGGGGGCCTGCATCATCAAGGGCATCGGCGCCATGGAACTGCTTGGATCGGAGCCCTTGTTCGAAGAGGGCGCCGGTTCCAAGACGCTGGTTTTGCGCGATACCGCCGATGGCTGGCGATTCTCGGTGAAATACGTGCCGCCGATTGTTCGCGAAAGAAACACGAAGTAGCCGGCAGCGCAGCAAACGGACCCGTGCAAGACATCCCCACATGAAGCCCGAAGACCTGGAACTGCTGGTCACGCGGGAGATGCCATTCGGCAAGCACAAGGGTCGGCTGATCGCCGACCTGCCGGGGAACTACCTCAACTGGTTCGCCCGTGAAGGCTTCCCGCAGGGAGAGATCGGCCGACTGCTGGCCTTGATGCATGAAATCGACCACAACGGACTGACCGACCTCCTGAAGCCGCTGCGCCCAACAGCCAACCATGAAAGCCGCCCATGAGCAGCCTGCCCCCCTGCCCGCAATGCAGTTCGGAACTGACCTACGAAGACGGTGACAACTTCGTCTGCCCGGAATGCGCCCACGAATGGCCGCAGAAGGCAGCCGCAGGCGCCGATGAAACGCGCGTGATCCGCGACTCCAACGGCAACGTGCTGCAGGACGGCGACACCGTGACCGTGATCAAGGACCTCAAGATCAAGGGCTCGTCGTCCGTGGTCAAGGTCGGCACCAAGGTCAAGAACATCCGCCTGGTCGAAGGCGACCACGACATCGACTGCAAGATCGACGGCATCGGCGCGATGTCGCTCAAGTCGGAATTCGTGAAGAAGGTCTAGGGACCTGTGGCAGACGGAGATAGCCCGTTCAGCGGCAACCTGTTCGTCGGCCTCGCCGGGGCGGAGAGCGGCGCGGAACACTTCGAGGAACTGCTGTCCCGCGCGGGATTCCGGGTCGAGCGCATTGTCTCGACCGGGCAGGCAAGTCCGCCGGACTTCTGGTACGACCAGGAGGTGGCCGAATGGGTGGTGCTGCTGTCCGGCGCGGCGGAACTTCAATTCGAGGATGAAGCCGCCCCGCGTACACTGGCGCCGGGGGACTGGATCAATATTGCCGCGCGCCGCCGCCACCGGGTGAATTGGACCGATCCGTCACAGCCGTCCATCTGGCTGGCAATCCACTACCGGCAATGAACTGCCTCAGCGCGCGACGATGCTGCCGCCGCTGGCCCTGACTTCGGAACCCGAACCGAAGCCGGGATCCTTGTCGAAGCCGTAGGTCTTTTCGTCGCCGTTATCGAAACGCACGGCAACCTCCCAATGCTTGGTGGACCGTGCCTTCTCCTCGATCTTCTTGCCGGCATAGGCGCCGCCGGCGGCTCCCGCAACGGTGGCCACGGTACGCGTGCCGCCCTTGCCGATCTGGTTGCCCAGCAGGGCACCGGCCAGACCGCCGGCCACCATGCCCGCCGTACTGCCTTCGCCATCCTTCTCGATCACCCGGACCGACAACACCTTGCCGCAGCCGACGCAAACCTTGGCCGCACCACCCGACTGCACCGCGACACCGGCGACCGCCTTGTCGTATTCGGCCTTGGCATCGCGCAGGCATTGCATGCGGGTGGCGGACGACGGCTCATCGGCGCAGAGCTTCCGATCGTCGGCGTAGCGCTTTTCCACCGCACTGGTCGTCATGTCGGCGGCAAACGCGACGTTGGAAAGGAAGGCGGCTGCGAGGATCAAGGCAAAGTGTTTTTTCATTTCAGTCTCTCTGTGGCTAACGAACATGAGGAGGAAGTATGGCTCAACTCCGGGGCAATGACCAATCCCGCCGATTTATCAGATTGCGGGAGTGCCGGATCAAGAGTCGGCGGTGGTCAGACGGCGGCGTCGTCGCCATTCAAATCGGCGGCGATCAGCCGGAACTGCTCCAGCGCCGCTTCGAGGTCGTCGACGATCTCCTGCGCGATGATCCCCGGCGCCGGCAGATTGTCCGAATCGGTCAGCGCGTCGTCGCGCAGCCAGAAGATGTCCAGGCTGGCCTTGTCGCGGGCCGCCAGCTCCTCGTAGTCGTAGGCCCGCCAACGGCCTTCCGGATTCTCTGGTGACCAGGTCGGCGATCTTTCATTGCGCTTCGCCGGGTTGTAGAGCTTGACGAACTCCATCAAGTCTTCCACGCGCATCGGGTTGGTCTTCAGCGTGAAATGCTGGTTGGTGCGCAGGTCGTAAATCCACAGCTTCTTCGTCCAGGGCGTTTCCGACGCCGGTTTCTTGTCGAAGAAGATCACGTTGGCCTTGACCCCCTGCGCGTAGAACAACCCCGTGGGCAGGCGCAGCAGCGTATGAACCTCGCACTCGTGCAAGAGCTTGCGACGGATGGTTTCGCCCGCGCCGCCCTCGAACAGCACGTTGTCCGGCACCACCACGGCCGCGCGGCCGTGGATGCCGAGCAGGGTCTTGATGTGCTGCACGAAGTTGAGCTGCTTGTTCGAGGTCGTGGCCCAGAAATCGTCGCGCTCGATGATGTCCTTCTCGGTCGTCGTGCGGCCATCCTCGCCGACGATCACCGTGCTGCTCTTCTTGCCGAAGGGCGGATTCGCCAGCACCACGTCGAAGCGCTCGCCGGGGTCGGCCGCCAGCGCGTCCGTCACCCGCACCGGCACGCTGGTTTCCGAGCCGATGCCATGCAGCATCAGATTCATCGCGCAGACCCGCGCCGTCGCCTGCACCAGCTCCCAGCCGGTGAAGGCCGCCTCCTTGAGGTGGCGCTTTTCCGCGCTGGTGAGATGCGGGTTCTTGTGCGTGATGTAGTTGTGCGCCGTAAACAGAAAGCCGCCCGTGCCACAGGCCGGATCGCAGATCTTCTCGCCCGGCCGGGGTGCGATGCAGGTCACCATGGCCTGGATCAACGCCCGCGGCGTGAAGTACTGCCCCGCCCCGCTCTTGGTGTCCTGCGCGTTCTTTTCCAGCAGGCCTTCGTAGGCATCGCCCTTCACATCCACATTCAGCGACGACCAGTTCTCCGCATCGATCAGATCGACGATCACCCGCGTCAGCTTGGCCGGGTCCTGGAACTTGTTCTGCGCCTTGGCGAAGATCAGGCCCAGCGTGCCCTTCTGCCGGCCCAACGCTTCGAGGATGTGCCGGTAGTGGTCGAACAGTTCGTCGCCGCTCTTCGCCAGCAGCGTCGGCCACGCATGCTCGGCCGGCACCAGGCTGGGCTGGCCGCTTTGGCTGAATGGCGGCTTGCTGCGCTCGTCGGCCATCTTGAGGAACAGCAGGTAGGTAAGCTGCTCGACGTAATCGCCATACGACATGCCGTCGTCGCGCAGCACGTTGCAGTAGTTCCAGAGTTTCTGGACCAGCGTCGAAGCGTTCATTGCAGCCCTTTCAACCCGCCCTGACCAGCGACGGAATAAAGCCTTTCTCTTCCAGGGTGCGGATCACGCCGCGCAGCAGATAACTGTTGGCGAAGCTCACCACATAAGTACGGCTGCCTTCCCTGATCGGCCGGATCATGTGCGCCTCGATCAGCTTGGCGATCTGGTAGGTGCGCTGCCTCTGCGTCAAAGCCGGGAGGACGGTATCGACATCGGCGGCCTTGAATTCGCCCTTGGCGATGGCCATGGCGAGCACCGCTTCCTCCTGCGCCGTAATCAATCGCCGTGCCTTGCTGTGCGCAAGGGCCGGTTTCAGGATTTCATCGCGCAGATAGGCATAGCGCGTCAGGCGATCAACCTTCTGCAGTTCGTCGCGGATGCCGCTCAACACATACAGGCACCAGGTCTGCAAACCTTCGTCGGTGCCCGCGTCCGCTGTCGCGAGCATGGCGTAATAGGCGTTCCGGTCGTTGCAGAACACGGCCGTCGGATTCAGCACCCGCCCGCCAACCTGCACGTTGAATCCGTACTTGATCAGCATCGCATAGCTCAGGAGGCGCACCACGCGGCCATTGCCGTTGCCGAAGGGGTGCACCCAGCAAAAGCGGTGATGCACCAGCGCCGTCTTGAGCAGATCGTACTTGGGCGAATCGGCGCGGTTGATGAGGTCGGTCAGCTCGCGCATATGCGCGGGCACGGTCGCCGCGTTGGGCGGCAGATGCTCGGCCCCCGCAATCTGAACTTCGCCCGCGCGGTATTGGCCCGGCGTCCTGTCGCCTTCGCGAACCAGCCCCTCAACGGCGAGCTGATGCAGTTCGCGGATGAACTTTTCCGAAATCGGGCCGCCGGCCTCGACGGCTTCCTCGACGAAGCCCATGGCGCGCTCGATGTTGCGCACTTCGAGGATGTTCTCGTTGGGGGCCGGCGGAATGTCTATCTTGCTTTCGATGTAATCGGCAAGCGTCGTGTGGTTGCCCTCGATGCGGGCCGAGCCCAGGCTTTCCAGCGTGTGGAAGATGTCCTTGAGCTGGTGAAACACCGCCGAAGGCGTATCGCCCTTGAGGTCGAGGCGCCGCAAATGCTCGAGCTCCATCACCACGTCCGTCAGGGGCGACGCGTAATCGGGGGTGACAATCCGCAGCGGGAAATCTACAAATGAAGGTGCCATCAGGAACAAATGCTACTACCAATAACTACACAATAGTCAATCTATTTGTTATTTTTCATCTGGTTATAGTTTTCATGTAGTAATAATAACTACATTTGTTGCTTTCGCTTTTTACAATCCTGCACCCCATCGAAGGCACTTGGCACATAGCCGGGAATACAAAAGTCGGCGCTGGCGGGACGGCGATTGCTATCCGACCCCGAGAATCCAGCCCTCCAGTGCCGCCGTCTTGCGTTCTTCCTCGCTCAGCAGCGGTTCGAAATACCGTGGCAAGGCCCCGCGCCCCTCCGTCTCGGCCAACCAACGTGCCACCGCATAGGCGTCCTGCTCGTCGCCCGTGCGTCCCTCGGCCGGATAGCGCTTGCGGAAGATCGACGGATACACCTCGGCTATCACAGCCTTATCGGGCGCCGGCTGCCATCCGTCGAAGGGCCAGAAATGGATGCGGTCGCCGGCTTCGTCCCGCAGGCGCTTGAGCCACGGAATGCCGGCGTGGCTCGACTTCGCGACCGAGCCCTGCACATCGAACAGAAAAACACTTTTCGCCGAAGAGGTCCACCGTTCGCATAAGCGAAGGTCACGGTTATCGCCTGTGCGTACTGACCGGTCGATGTCCTTCAAGGCGAATCCAGGCTGATCCGCCGGAAAATAATCAACAAAATCCGCAAGAAACTCCGGCCACGAGTTGAGTCCGTAGCGCTCGAAATAGGACAAGGGAAACGAAAATCCATGGTCGATTCCGGCCAGGAACCGAACGCCCTGCCGCGCCTGATCGAGCAGCATCCCGGCGATCTCGGCGCGCGTCCAGTTGCAGAGCTTGCCGTTGTTTGACAGCGTCGGGCTGAAGCGCTTTTCACAGCCGCCGCCGGGGCGTGCGGCATAGACCTGCAGGCCCTTGAGCCGTGCTTCCGGCGTTTCGGCCCCAGAGTAGTCGATACCAATGTAAAGATCGAAATCGTTCATGCCTTTATGCCCCGCTGCAAGCTGTTCGCATAGCTTTCGTTAGGGTAAAGCTGGTTGATCAAGTCGGATACGATTTCGAAAGTCAGCAGAATCGTCGAGTGAAGCCTATTGCTACCGTGCGCGTAGTCGTTGCGAATCTCAGGCAACGACTTGATCAATGCGCCTATCCAATCATGGCTCAAATCCTCTTCGCTCGGTTGTACCTTGGACTCGTCCAGGATCATTTCTGTCGCGCCGGTACGAACCATTTCCTCGAGCGCTTCGAACTTAAAGCGCTCGCGCGCTATCCGCATCGCCATACGCCCACGAATTTGCAGACTTTCGTTCCGGATGAGACCAAGGTCGCGCGCCCGCGTTAGCCGATCGGAGAGACCCTCTCGCTTGGGCTTACCTTTCCTCGTGTTTGCGGGCGGCGGTAGCCGTTCGCGAAGGGCGAACTCAAGCGACGTCAGTGCTTGCTGCTCTGCGACGGGAAAAAAGCGATAGACGAACCAGCTATACAAATAGACGTTCTTTGCCGTTTCGAAATGCACTCGTATCGAATGCGGAACCGCCAGATTCAATTCGAAACTTTGAATGTCTTCGTAGCGATCTGCCAACGTTACCGGGCGAATTCCTTTCGCATCAACCAGCGCAATCCCTTCGCTACGCGTATCAGCTTGGGTTGCGTGTTCCGGGGTGCGCAGCGCATCGCATGGCGCAACTTTCTGGTAGTCGGGTTTATCAGCCAAGGGCTAAAGCCCCGCCGCCTGGATTTCCTTCAACGCTCTACCCGTAGTGTCCTTCCATTCGATCCGTCCGTTGGCACTGCGACCAAGCACTACGGCCGCGGCCGTCGAAGGCGAACTGAAGACATAGTCCTGTGCAAACCGATAGCGCTCGCCATCCGTTTGAAGCACGCCGTTTTGAATCAGCTCCTGACGCAGATCGAACATGCTGCGCACGTGCTGCTGCATCGAAGGCACGGACGTCCCGACAGCCTGCGACCCGGCCTTGACCACAAAGCCCTGGGTAGCCTCGAAGCCGGTGGCAACGACGACTTTCCACTTGCAGGTAAAAACATTCACCGCCGCACTCGGTAGTGCAGCCGCCTGTTCGAAAGCATGGATACCCAACACAGTCAGCATGCCCAGCATGTTTTCCAGAAAGACCTGCATGTCTGCGCGATCCGCTTCGGAAAGGCTAGGCTCGGCTGGATGGTTGGCATTGTCCAGCGGTAGCCGTTTGGCAGCCTTCGCAAGTTGGATCAACTGGGACTCCAAGAACTGCACATGCGCTTTGTTGAGCTGCCCGGGCGCGGCCACGAAACACACCGCCCGATTCCAGAAGTCTTTCTGCGCATAGTGGCTCTCAAGCCGAGGGCGCACCGGGTCGCCCTCGCCGATATAGAGCGCTTCGCCCTCACCGCTTTCACGCGGCCCGAGCAAGAGATACACACCCGTCTGGCTCAATTCGTCTCGCAGCTTCACCTTTGGAAGCAAGGCGCGCGGAAACATCACCGCCTTGCCCACCCAGTTGGATCGCTCCACAAGGCGCAGGCCGTCAGGGTCGCCATCGGCGACGAAGATACGAAGGGAAAAAGGCTTCATCATGTTCATATTTAGCTACCTAATATCTCCGGACGAACACTGCGTTGCCTTCGCCTGTGTGGCTGGCTTGGATGCCCTAGAGGCTTGGTTCGGCTGGGCTCATGTTCATTTTTTAACCTTAGCAGTCAGTGACTTGATGCCCAAATATTCCTTTAGGATTCGCAGCCGTTCCCGGATCGAACTAGCATCGTTTGTTCCCTGTTGTGACAAACGGTCGTATTCGAGAAGATCAAACTTAGCCCTAGTTATATCCTTAGCTGCAATCTCACGATTCGCCTGACGTGCGCTGTGAAAATTTACCAATTTTTGGCGTGAAATCTTTCCGAGATCGCCGGTCGCAGTGGCGTCGCGCACTAGCAGAAAATAAATTGGTATGGCCGCCTGGGCCGCCAAAAGCACGTCTTTACCGGCAAAGAATGGTAATAGGTCCTTCAGGACTTGTTCGACGGCCAACCGAATCGAATCGACGCTTGGCTTTTTCTTGGCTTTGAAGTCCTTAGTGAATTGATCAAGAAACGGCTTCTTTGTATCAACGAACATATTCTTGCGCTGCCAAGACTCAAGAAACAAGAGGCGCGCTGCAACTTCTCTATGCTGATACCGTCCATTGGAAAACCGAACCTTCTTCTTGAAGAACTGATGGTTCGAGATTTCGGTTATTGCTGTCGCCATATCTCCGCCGATTGCGTTTCGCTTTTCAGCGGCGTTTAGTGGAACAGCTTCATTGAGGCGCGAGAACATATCCTCGATCAACTCTAGATCGTCAGTCTCGACGCAAACAATTGGCAAAGAGAAGGCGTCAAATCGCTGCTTTAGTCGCGGGTACTTGCGGGCAAGGTCGCTATACGTCAGTTCCGTCGCTTTAATCGTTGCGTCTTCCAAGAACTCAAAGTCCTTAGAAAGTGGAAAGTCGCCGTCAATAAAAGAGAAGATTGCTTCCAGACGTTGCCGACCGTCAATGACAGCGTAGTCCTTCTTACTTTTCTTTGCGACTTCGCGATCGAGTTTGTGAAAGTAGAGTTTTGGAATATCGTAACGATTGATCAGGGAGTCAATTAGCAACTGGCGCTTCTCCAACGACCAGATTTCTCCTTGTCGTTGGTAAACGGGCTTGAGGTCAATGCGATCCCTATCTGCGTAGATAGTTAAGACCGACTCATGCTGAAGGGCGAATGTATTGATAACGCTCATTTAAGTTCTCCACGGATCAAATCGCCTACACTGGACAACTCGGGAAACAGCTGAAACTTGGTAACTGCGAGCATCCTAAGTTCGGCCTGGATCGATGCTTTTGACGCCGAAGGAACCCGGTACTCGATGAGGTGACTTCCATTTCCAATTTTCTCTAGTGATGCCTTGGAGTGGTGACAAATTGTAAACACACCAAGCTGGGCCTGGATTCGTGCGTTGTTCCTTGTCGCAATAACTGCCAGCGGCAGAACGCCCGCCGCTGGGCTTGTTTCAATCGCCAACGTCGAGTAGTTACCGACAAGCGCATCTTCGAACGAAGGCAGGAAATGAACTTCATCCGGCTTTGCCGTCGTTTGCTGATTAAGCCTCAATGGAAATAACGCCCACAGGCTGGCATCTGCCTTGCTGTGACCGGTGACCGCAAAAAATAGCCCTGCAAGCGGACTCTCGGTCCAATCAAGTAAGCGAGTCGGGACACCATAATGCTGCATGACGAACAACCAGTCGAAGTCGTTTGCCATTTTTTGCGTGATAAGTAAGTTCGCATTCTGTTTGAAGCGATTGATTAGGACACTTTCTGGAGGGGGGTTCTTGAGCCGATGGTAAGTCGGAATCAACTCCCACTTTGCCATCGAGTGCCCACGAAACCAAAGGGGCTCGTCAACTCCTTTTAGGTCGGTCTTGAGCTTCTTAATGAAGTCACCAAGAGACTTGATTGAACGCCGTTTTATTGCCATAAGTTCCTCAGCTATCAAATGCAGCGTTAAGAAAATGCTCTAGCAAGAATTGATCGTCGCAACATATTCGCATGCGCTAAGCCGGCACTTATCTGCGCCTCAAACGTTTCGGTGAAGGAAAAAATGCGATCCACTTCAGCAACTATCAAACGTTGCTCGGCGAGTGGCGGCAATGGAACTGGAAATGCGCTCAATTTCGTGAGGTTGATCGATGCAAGGTTGGTCGTTTGCTTTCCCTCGCGTTGAAAGTAGTCCTTCCCGAACGAGTTGCCCCACCACGATAAGAGCTTAGGAAGCATATCGGGCGACACAAGTCTCGCCCGGAATACATGGTTTTGGTGGATGCAATCGGACAACTGATCCTCCCAAATCCATCCGCGCCCGAGCTTGTCACGGTCGCCACCTTCGTTGAACAGGATGTCGCCATGTCGCAACCGCAATTCTTCGATGACGGCGGTCGGAGCATTGATAGTCTTAACCTCAGAGAGATCAATATAGCCGCGTTGCACGTTTGCCACGCGCAAGTAGGGCACGGCCCTCGCCGTTGTGTCTTGGCGCTTGCTGTCGACAGTGATGCCACCCTTGAGTGCGGCAATCGAATCAAGGCGAGCCCAAGTCCACCCCTCCGGCAACTCAGGCAGGGTAGTGGTATCCGGCGCGGCGGGTTCCTTGTATTTGCCCTTGCCTTGCCACTGACTGCGGCGGGTTTCGAGGATGCGTTGCAGGAGTTGGGCGCCGGTTTCGTAGTTGCGGCCTTCGCGGTGGGCGAGGTCGGCTTCTGTGGGGACGAGGCGGCCTTCGACGGCGGCTTTGAGGATGGCGGCCTGGTAGCGCTTGAGGTTAGCCTTGATGCGCTTGAGGCCGGCGACGGCTTCGTCGAGGCGGGAGAATTGCTTTTCGATTTCGGCTGCGATGCGGCGCTGCTCATCCAGATCGGGAAGCGGAAGAGTCAGGGTTTCAATATCACCACGTCGCAGATTGTTGATATTGACGCCTAGCGCCTTCTTGCCAACTTGCTTCCAGTAGGACGGCGATTGTAGAAATGCCGCAAGGTAGCGTGGCTCGACATTCGGCTTCGGACGGATGGCGGCGCAAAACGCACCAAACGCTCCGGTCCAGTCTGACCGCAAGAGCGCCGACTTGCCCAAAAGGTGCTTGCTGCCGCTGGAAGTCGCAACGACGATGTCACCAGGGCGAAGTCGCTGCTCGCTTGATACATTACGCTCCGCGATATGAACAAGGTCTGTATTTAGCACGAGCTTTGAGTCTTGGATGTTCGTAGCCCGAAGCATAGGTACGTAACCCGGTGCAGCTTGATCGCGGGCTTCGGCCTTGGGATACGTTACACCGCGAACTAAGTCTGCTACGTCGGCAAGATTGACTTCTGGGCGCTCTTGGAGTCCGCTCACGCCACCAACTCCCGATTCAGTTCCTCAATCACCTTCGGCAGTTGCTCGCCGAAAAGCTGATGCACGCGGCCGAGGCCGCCTTCGGTGTTGAAGGGCGCGTATTCGAAGTCGTCGATCTGTATGCCGAGATTGGCGGCGATGTGGTCCCGGATCATTTCCAGCCAGTGTTGTTGTTCGGGGGTAAAGGGCTCTGGATTCCCGCTTTCGCGGGAATGACGGGTGGTCTGCGCCAGCCAGGCCTTGAAGTTGGCGGCGACGCGTTCGGGGTAGGGCACGAGTTCGTTTTCCTGGTGCATGGCGAAGCGCACCAGGCTGACGAGGTCGGTGAGGATACGCGCCGTGCCGCCACCGCCGACTTTTGTTTTGTCGAGCGTGGTGTAGGCCTGCCACAGCGCCGATTCAGTCAGCAGATAGGGCGGTGCGTGCAGGGTGTCGGCCAGGGCCTTGATGTCCTCGAACTTGAGCGGGGCTTTGACCGGGCGGTTGTAGAGGATTTGCAGGGCGGTGATTTCGTCGCGGTGTTCGGCGATGAAGGCTTCGAAGGTTTGCACCAGACTCTTGGCGCGCTCGGTGGCGGCGGCGGAAAAGCCGGCTTCGATGAGGGTGTCTTGGGTGACGATGTCAATGATCTGGTCGGCCTGCTGGCGCAGCTTGAGCAGCAGGATGCGCAGCGCCGGGTCGGCCAGCGGCTTCACGGCCCGGATCATCGCCTCGCTTGCAGTTGCGTTCGCCGTATCACCCGCGCCCGCTTTCAGGGCCTCGACGATGCCGCGCGCCAGGCTCCTGAGGTCGTGGCCGCCGCTGGCTTCGATGATCTTGGCTTTGTCGGCATCGCCGAGGTCGCGCTCCAGGCGGGCCAGTCTTGCGGCGACCGACGACAGCACTTCCGGTTCGACGTTGCCCAGCGCCACGGCTTGCAGCAGCTTGTCGAAGGGCACGGCCTTCTTCGTGTCCATGGGTCGGCTGTCGGTCTTGTCGCGCTCGCAGACGCCGACGGCATCGACGATGACGAAGTGGTCCTTGACCACGTGCTCGCCGGGATTCACGGCGCGCAGGTCGGCGCGCTCGATGATGCGCACGCCCCTGCCCTTCATTTGCTCGAAGAAGCTGCGGCTTTTGACGCTGCGCAGGAAGACGACGATTTCGACCGGCTTGATGTCGGTGCCGGTGGCGACCATGTCCACGGTGACGGCGATGCGCGGGTAGTAGCTGCTGCGAAAGGCGCGGATCAGGTTTTCCGGGCTGTCGCCGGTGCTGCGGTAGGTGATCTTCTGCGCGAACTCGTTACCGCGGCCGAATTCCTCGCGGATGATCTGCACGATGGCTTCGGCGTGGTTGTCGTCCTTGGCGAAGACCAGGGTCTTGGGCAGTTCCGTGCGGCTGGGGAACATCTCGGCCTGCCAGCGGTCGCGGAAGGCGCGCACCACGGTGCGGATCTGGTCGGG
>JAIOOZ010000238.1 GCA_021414185.1 Betaproteobacteria bacterium | reverse complement strand
GGCATACCCGCAGGCGACGGTGCCGATGCGCATGGTCTGCGTGGCTTCGAAAGTACCGGCATAGCCGATGCGGTCGCCGCCGCGCAAGTCCTGCACGGAAATGATTTCACTTGCCAGCGTCATGGCCGGCCTCAAGCCGAGTTCCCGCGCCGTGACATCCGCAAACGGCGTACAGCCGTAGAGCATGATGCCCGGACGCACCCAGTCGGCATGCGTGTCCGGAAAACGCAGAATGGCTGCCGAATTGGCGATCGAGCGCTCCAACTGCTGGCCGGCGGCGATTTGTTCGAAGACCTGCATCTGCCAGGCGACGCCGCGCGCGTCGTCGGCGGTCGCGAAATGCGTCATCAGTGTCAATTGCTTTACGGCGCGATGTTTTTTCAACAGCTCGCGCGCCACCAGCGCGTCCGGCGGCGTAAAACCGAGCCGGTTCATGCCGGTATTGATCTTGAGCATGACGTCGAGGCGCGCGCCGGCTGGCGCCCCATCGAGCATCCGCAACTGCTCGTGGCTATGGACCGCGATGGCGAGATCGTGCCTGGCGGCCACCGCCACTTCGGAGACTTCGAACAGTCCTTCAAGCAGGGCGAGGCGCTTTGCATATCCGCTTTCGCGCAAGCGCACCGCGGCGTCGATTTCAAGCAGCGCGATGCCGTCTGCTGCCTCGAACGCACGCGCCGCGCGCGTCACGCCATGACCATAGGCATTAGCCTTGATAACCGCGAACACGCGCGAACGCGGCGCCGCACTGCGCACCACGCCGAGGTTGTGGCGCAGCGCCGCGGCGCTGATGATGGCTTTGATGGGACGCATACTAGTTAAAGGCGACAAGCGAGAGGAGAGAGGCGATGGAGTAGCGTAGCCACTCGGTCATTATTACCCCTCTCACCGCTCGCCTCTCGCCTCTCCTTTGTCCGCCATCGCGCGCATCTTGCCGGTCGCGAACTCGACAAAAGTGGACAGCAGGCGCGAGCGGAATTTTTCGCGCGGGTAGACCAGCGACAGCGTGCGCATCAGGCGCGGCTCAAGCGGAACGGCCGCCAGCGAACCCAGCTTCAGTTCCTTGGCCACCGTGGCGCTCGACATGATCGCCACCCCGATGCCGGTCTCCACCACGCCCTTGATCGCCTCGGGGCTGCCGAGTTCCATCACGATGTTCAGATCTTCGGGAGCAACCCCCGCCTGGCGAAAATAATTGTCGGCAAACTGGCGCGTGCCCGAGCCGCTTTCACGGCTTATGTACGGCTCGCCGGCGATCTGCGCCGCGGTGATGGTCTTGAGTTTGGCGAGCTTGTATGCCGGCGCGCATATCATCACTAGCTCGTCGTCGCAGCACTCCTCGGTATGCAGGCCCGGCAGATGCGACGGCGACTCGATCAAGCCGAGATCGAGCGTGTGATCGGCCACGCGCATTTCGATGGTTTCGGAATTGGCGACCGTCATGTGCGTCTGCACCTGCGGATGGCGCGCCTTGAATTCGCCGAGCACGCGCGGCAAGATGAATTCGGCGATCGTCATGCTGCAGCCGAGCAGCAATGGCCCGCTGACGGCGCCGGTGAGTTCGCTCACGCGCTTGTCGAGTTCGGACGACAGGCTGAGGATGCGCTCCGCGTAATCGAGCACCAGTTCGCCCGCCGGCGTCAGCGCGATTTTGCCGTGGCTGCGCTCAAAGAGCCGCGCGCTGAAATGCTCTTCCAGCTGCTTGACCTGGAAAGTCACCGCCGGCTGCGTCATGAAGAGCTGCTCGGCCGCCTTGGTAAAGCTCAACTGCCGGGCGACGGTGTGAAAAACCTGCAATCTGCGATCAGCCATGGAATCCCGATAGACGCGGGGCGAGAGACGATAGGCGGGAAACC
>JAIOOZ010000237.1 GCA_021414185.1 Betaproteobacteria bacterium | reverse complement strand
GCGCAATCTCAACGAGCGCATGATGGGGCTGGGCCGCCGCTATACGATAGCAATGTGCGACGTCGACCATTTCAAGAAGTTCAACGACACGCACGGCCACGATCTCGGCGACCAGGTGCTGAAAATGGTGGCGGCCAAGCTCGATGAAGTGAAAGGCGGCGGCACGGCGTACCGCTATGGCGGCGAGGAATTCACGGTGCTGTTTCCCGGCAAGGACATCGAACATGCGATGCCTTACCTCGAAGATCTGCGCGCTTCAATCGAAGCATACAAAATCGCCGTGCGCGCGCCGGGGCGGCCGGAAAAGCCGGAACCTTCCACGCGCCGGCGCGGCGCTTTCCGCGACGCCACTTCGGTGTCGGTCACGATCAGCATAGGCGTGGCGGAACGCACCGCCGAACTGGCCACGACCGACGACGTGATCAAGGCGGCGGACAAAGCGCTCTACCGCGCGAAAGACAAGGGCCGCAACCGGGTGAGCAAGTGATCGACGCTTCGTCCGCCGCGCTGTCCTTTATCCGGCTGGCCTGCGCCGCGTGCCTGCTCACGTCCACGGCCGCATACGCAGCGCCCGCGGTTGAATTGAAAATCCTCGCCACCGATCCCGCACCCGACGTGATGCTCGCGCGCCAGCAGCCGTTTTTCGTGCGCTTCGAATTGAAAAGCGCGGAACCGGTCACGGTTACCGTCAGCGGGTTGTACAAAAGCAAAGCCGTGATCGACGATGGCGGCGGCAGCGCGCCGCTGCTGCTGCCCGCCGGCGGCGGCACCGGTGTCGTGAATTTTTTCTACTGGGGCGAGAAACCGACGCGCATCGATGAAGTGCGTCTGCGTATCGATGACCGCGCGAGCGGCGCGAAACTCAGCGAGTACTCTTTTCCGGTCGCCCTCACCTGGCTGATGGACGACCCGCCGCCGCGCGAACTGCCGGCGTGGGCCAAGGAATGGCAACAGGCGCAGCTTGCCCTGCGCAATCAGGCCGCGGGAAAAAAGGCACCGGTCGCGGCGTCAGCTCTGGACTACTGGCCCGCAGTGGCGGCGGGCGCCTTGTTATTCGCGATCGGGATTGCCTGGATCCAGCGGCGGCGGCGCGCACGGGCCGATACCGCCGCGAAACACCGGTGATAAGCTCGCAACCCGCCGCAATCATTGCCCCGTCACGCATTCGCGACAGGGAATAACGGCAATCGCAAACGCGATGCTGACAATATTGCGCGGGGGAAACGGCGGTGTAGAATGCGCGGTTTTCGAGCGCGCAAATAATGAATTCGAACCGCGGGAAGGAAATTCGCATGTGGCCTGGAATTGGTCTGCTGATTGCAATCGCGTATTCCGGCGTGGCTGCCGCGCAGGACTATCCGCTGAAATCGATTCGATTTGTGATTCCACAGCCGCCGGGCGGCGCGACCGACGGCCTCGCGCGAACGCTGAGCCAAAAGATGAGCGATGCCTGGGGGCAACAAGTCGTCGTCGACAATCGGGGTGGCGGAGCCGGCAACATCGCGGCGGAGATAGTCGCGAGAGCACCTGCGGATGGCTACACTCTCATCATGGTCGGCTTGTGGCACGCCGCGAATCTGGGCTTGTTTCCCAAACTTACCTACCACCCGCTGCGGGATTTCACCCCGATCACGCAAGTCGTCGCAATCGATACGTTTCTGGTCGTGCACCAGTCGGTGCCGGTGAAATCGGTCAAGGAGCTGATCGCGCTCGCGCGGGCGCAGCCCGGCGCGCTGTTCTACGCATCAGGCGGCAACGGCAGCTCGCCACACATGGCGATGGAGCTTTTCAAGAGCATGGCGAAGGTGAACATCGTGCACGTTCCCTATAAGGGGACGGAGTCGGTGGTCGGGATGTTGCGCGGCGAGACGGCGATGATATTCGAGAACCTGATCTCGGTCGGCGCCCATGTCAAAGCGGGCAGGTTGAAAATGCTGGCAGTCGGCGGTGCGAAGCGTTCGCATTCCATGCCCGCGGTACCAACCGTGGCGGAGGCGGGCGTTCCCGGGTACGAAATATCGCTGTGGTTTGGCATGCTCGCCCCCGCCGGCGTTCCCAAGCCGGTCGTGGCGAAGATCCACCGTGAAGTGGCCGGCATCCTCAAACTGCCGGACGTCAAGGAGCGGTTGACCAACCTGGCCGCCGAGCCCGTCGGCAATTCGCCGGAAGAATTCGAAGCGTTGATCAAGTCCGAAATCACAAAGTGGGACAAAGTGATCAGGGAAGCGGGCATCAAGGTCGATTGAATCGGGGTATTGCGAAAAAGAATGAATAACGAGACAGGGCAGTTGGCGGGAAAAGTCACGGTCGTAACCGGGGCGTCCACCCAAAAGGGCATCGGCAATGCAATTGCAAAGCGCTTCGCGCAGGCGGGTGCAGCGGTATTTCTGGTCGCAGAAGGCACCACTGCGCAACTCGAGACCGCGCGCGAGGAATGCAGGAGCTATCCTGCAGCGGGGCGTATCGAGTACGGCATATTCGATCTTGCCGTGCGTGGCGCCGCCGAGCAGATGATCCAGGCAGCCGTCGGGCTGTTCGGGCGGATCGATATCCTGGTCAACAACGCGGGCATCCGGGCTCCGTACGACTTCGGGGATTATTCGCACGACGTGTTCGACAAGGTGGTCGCCGTCAACCTCGCCGCGCCGTTCTTCGCCAGCCAGGCAGTGTTACCTCACATGCGCAAGCAGGGCGGCGGCCGTATTATCAACATCGCGAGTCAGATGGCAAAAGTTACATACACGAAACGGGGGCTCTACGGGCTCACCAAGGCGGCGCTCGTGCACCTCACCAAGTCGATCGCGTACGAGGTAGGGCATGAAGGGATCATGGTCAACTCGATAAGCCCCGGCCCCATCAACACCCAGTTTACGATCGACCGCGTGGCCACGGAACCCGAGGAAGCACAACGCCGGCTCAAGACTTACGTTCCTTGCGGCCGGCTCGGCGAGCCGGAGGAAATTGCCGACGTTGCCTTGTTCCTGGCGACAACGCAGGCCACTTTTCTGCAGGGCGAAGACATCTGTGTCGACGGAGGCTATACCACCCATTGACGTGAACGAGCGGCGGCCGGTGACGATCAAACGCCCCGGTGATAAGCTCGCTTTCCTGTTTCGCCAGTTGCTGGAGGAGACCATGCAGCTCACACCCGCCCAGGTCGAGGAATACCGGCGCGAGGGTTATTTGTTTTTCCCCGGGCTCTTTACGCCCGCGGAAATCAAAACGCTCAACGACGAAGTGCCGAAGCTCTACGCCGAAGAGCGTCAGGAGAACGTGCGCGAAAAAGGCAGCACCGCGGTGCGCACCAATTTCGCCGCGCATACCTACAACGACGCTTACCGCAGGCTCGGCCGCCATCCGCGCCTGATCGAACCCGCGCAGCAAATCCTCGGCGACGGCGTTTACATCCACCAGTTCAAGATCAACGGCAAGGCCGCGTTCGACGGCGACGTCTGGCAATGGCACCAGGATTACGGCACGTGGTTCAACGATGACGACATGCCGGACGCGCGCGCGATGAATGTCGCGGTGTTTCTCGAAGACGTCAACGAGTTCAACGGCCCGCTGATGTTCATCCCGCGTTCGCACCAGAAAGGGCGCCAGGAAGCCGGCCATGACTTGTCGACCACCAGTTACCCGTTATGGACGATAGACAACGCCACCATCACGCGGCTGGTGGCCGACGGCGGCATCATTTCCCCCAAAGGCCCGGCGGGATCGATGATGATGTTTCACTGCAACCTGGTGCACGCTTCCGGCAGCAATATGACGCCGTGGAACCGCACCATCGTGTATCTCAGCCTGAATTCATGCCAGAACCATATCCGGCGTTTCAAGCGCCCGGAATACATCGCCCACCGCGATTTCACGCCCATCCAATGCCTGCCTGACGACTGCCTCGTTAAATAAGGTCGGAAAAAGCGCACTTTCGTCGTACCCGCGCAGGTAGGTACCCAGGAGATTCCACTGGTTCTGGGTTCCCGCCTGCGCGGGAACGACGGTTAATCAGAAGCGCGTTAAATAGTCACACCGCCCTTAACCCCTTCCGGAGAGGCCCGCCGTTTATAGCGGCAGGTCGTCAATTCTTCGGGAGGTTGTTATGTACAATTCAAGCACGGGCATACGGCGGGTCGCGGGTCTTTTACTATTTGCAGCAGGCGCATGGCTCGCCTTGACGGCCGGCGCGCAGAATCTGGCGCCCGTGTCGGTCGAGCGCATAGCGCGGCCGCAACTGGTGATTGCGGCACCCGGCGACACGCCGGTGCGGCTGCAGCAGGTCGCCGTGCATACCGAAGTCAGCGGCAGCCTCGCGGTCACCGAAATCGCGCTCACTTTCCACAACCCCAACCGCCGCATCCTCGAAGGCGAACTGCAGTTCCCGCTGCTCGCCGGCCAGAACGTGCTGGGCTTCGCGCTCGACGTGAACGGGCGCATGCGCGAAGCGGTGCCAGTAGACAAAGCGCGCGGCCAGGCGGTGTTCGAAGACATCACGCGCGCTAAAGTCGATCCGGGCCTGCTGCAGATCACGCAGGGCAATAATTTCAAATTACGCGTCTATCCGATACCGGCGCAGGGCACGCGCCAGGTGCTCATCCGTTACGCCGAAACGCTGAAAAAGCGCGCAGGCCGCCTCGTCTACCGCCTGCCGCTGGAATACGCCGACACGCTGGACAACTTCCGGCTCGACCTCAATGTTGTCGGCGCGAAGGGCGCACCCGAGAAAACGCGCGGCCAGCTCGACGACCTCAATTTCAAACCGGGGAACAACGGCTATCACGCACAGGTGTCGCGCGACCGCTACGCCGGCCGCGGCGTGCTGGAACTCGACATCCCGCCCGCGCCCGGCGCGCAGGCTTATACACAGGTGTTCGACGCGAAGACCTACTTCTACGCGGACCTGCCGGTGCCGGCACGCGAAGCGGCGCGCACGCTGCCCTCAGTCGTGGGCCTGGTGTGGGACAGCTCGGGTTCGGGTGCGGCGCGCGATCACGGGCGCGAATTCGCTCTGCTGGACGCGTACTTCCGCCGCATGAAAAACGGCGAAGTGCGGCTCACGCGCATTCGCGATACGGCCGAAGCCGCGCTATCGTTCAGCGTGGTGAACGGCGACTGGCAGGCGTTGCGCACCGTGCTCGAGGCCACGGCCTACGATGGCGCGACCAACCTCGGCGCTTTTGTCGCGGATTCCGCGGTGCCCGAATATCTTTTATTCAGCGATGGCCTGTCCAACTTCGGCGCGCGCCCGCTCACCGCGCTGCGCGTGCCGCTGTACAGCGTGTCGGCATCGAGCAAAAGCGATCCGACGTTTCTCACTCACCTCGCTGAAGACAGCGGCGGCCGTTTCATCGATTTGATCGCCGACACCGTGCGCGAAGCCGAGCGCAAACTGCTGTTTGCGACCACGCGCGTCACCGCACTTTCCGCCGACGGCGCGCGCGAACTTGTGATGCGCTCGCCGTACCCGCGGCAGGGACGCATTGAAGTTGCGGGACAATTGACCGAAGCATCGACGCGCGTACGCCTCACCATCGCGCATCCCGGCGCAAAACCGGTCACGCTCGAAGTGCCGGTGCGCGCGGGCGCCGCACCTTTCATGCTGGTCGCCCCATTGTGGGCGCGTTTGAAAGTGGACGCGCTCGAAGCGCAGTACGATCTGAACCGCGCCGAAATTCGCCGGCTACGACTGCAGCAGTTCGCCGCGCAACGCCGCGGCGCCGACCGCAACGCGCATCTCGAAAACATCGTGCGCCGCTTCGAGGCAAAGATCGCATGGTGGAACAAGGATTTCCCGCAGGGCGACAAACCCGTGCCACCGCAGGCGTTGAGGCCCGCCGAAACGTCGGGCCTGATGCAGGACCGGCGCGATGCTCAGCGCGATCAGGCGGCGGCGCCAGCCGCCGCCGCCCCCCCGGCACCGCGGCCCGCGGCGAAACCTGAAGCGCAGCCCGCACAACGCCTGGCGGAGCGCGAAGTTGCCAAATCGGCCCGCGCCAACATGTCGGGCATGGCGTCTGAAATGGCCGGCGCCAGCGACAGCATGGCGAGCGCGATCAACGCCACCATACAACTCAAGAAATGGGAACCCGACGCGCCGTACGCGACCCGCATGCGCAATGCGGCGGGCGACAACGTTTACCGCGTCTATCTCGACGAGCGGCCCGGTTACCTGAACAGCACGGCGTTTTTTCTCGACGCCGCCGACATCCTGTTCGACAAGAAACAGCCGGCGCTCGCCGTGCGCGTGCTGACTAACCTCGCCGAAATGAATCTCGAGAACCGGCACATCCTGCGCATCCTCGGCTACCGTCTGCTGCAGGCGAACCGGCCGGCGCTGGCCATACCGGTGTTCCGCAAGGTGCTGGAACTTTCGCCGGAAGAACCGCAGTCGTACCGCGACCTCGGCTTGGCACTCGGCGCCAACCGCCAGTACCAGCAGGCGATCGACACGCTGTACGAAGTCGTGGTCAAACCCTGGCACGGGCGCTTTCCCGACGTCGAAATCATCACGCTGGCGGAATTGAACGCGATCATCGCGACCAACGGCGACAAGCTGGACCTGAGCCGCATCGATCCGCGGTTGGTTAAAAACCTGCCGCTCGATCTGCGCGTGGTGCTGACGTGGGATGCCGACAACACCGACATCGATTTGTGGGTGACCGATCCCAACGGCGAAAAAGCGTTCTACGGGCACCAGCTCACTTACCAGGGCGGGCGCATGTCGCTCGATTTCACCGGCGGCTACGGGCCGGAGGAATTCTCGTTAAAACGCGCCAAGCCGGGCAAATACAAGGTGGAGGCGCAATATTTTGGTGACCGCCGCCAGGCCGTGACCGGGCCGACCACGCTGCAGGTGAAGCTCGCGACCCGCTTCGGCACCGCGGAGCAGAAGGAGCAAAGCATTACTCTGCGCCTCAAAGGCCGGCAGGAAACCGTGTTCGTCGGCGAGTTTGAGGTCAAATGAGCGCGGTTAAATGTTCTAATATGGCGGAACAGGCGCGGCACGTGCCGCGCCTGACACTCCGAAGGCCGCCTTATGGAACCCTTGACGCACCTCATGCTGGCCGCCGCGGCGTTTCTCGCGACGCACTATATCGCGAGCACCCCGTTGCGGGCAGCGCTCGTCGCCGCTCTCGGCAAAGCCTACCTCGCGCTGTATTCACTGCTCGCGTTCGCGACGCTGGGCTGGATGATCTGGGCGTTCTATCACGCGCCGTTCATCAATCTCTGGTACGCGGTGGCGCTGCGCCCGGTGCCGCTGGTCGTGATGCCATTCGCACTGGTGTTCATAGTGTGCGCGCTGGCCACGCCCAACCCGACGATGGTCGGGCGGGAGAAGCTGCTTAAATCGCCGCATCCTGCGCGCGGTATCCTGCGCATCACCCGCCACCCGCTGATGTGGGGCTTCGCGCTGTGGGGAGCCAGCCACATCGCGGCACGCGGCGATGCGGCCGCATTGATATTTTTCGGCACTTTCGTCGTGCTGGCACTCTCGGGCGCATGGCTCATCGACCGGCGCAAAGCGGCAACGCTGGGCGCTGACTGGAAGCAATTTGCCGCCGTGACATCGAACCTGCCGTTCGCGGCGATCGCCGGCGGCCGCAACGAATTCAAGCTGGCCGAAATCGGCTGGTGGAAAATCCTGCTCGGCCTCGCCCTCTACGTTGCGCTGATCATGCTGCATCACCGGCTGTTCGGCGCGCACGCTGTCATCTGATGCGCGCTGCCCGGTTAGAATATCGCCTCTGCCAACACCACTATCCCCATGAACATCGCTGACCTGCGCCAGGAGTACATGCGCGAAACCCTCGACGAGCAGGATGTCGCCCACGATCCATTCGTGCAGTTTGACCGCTGGTTCAAGGAGGCGATCGCCGCAAAAATGCCGATGCTGAACGCGATGACGCTTGCTACCGTATCAGCCAGCGGCCAGCCGGCGGCGCGCATCGTGCTGCTGAAAGGCGTCGATGCGCGCGGCTTTGTGTTCTTCACCAATTACTCATCGCGCAAAGGCACGGAGCTCGCCGCCAACCCGGCCGCAGCGTTACTTTTTCACTGGACCGAGCTTGAACGCGAAGTGCGCATCGACGGCCGCGTGGAGAAAGTGACGGCGCAGGAATCCGACGAATATTTTGCCAGCCGCCCGCTCGGCAGCCAGCACGCTGCGATCGCGTCGCCGCAAAGCGAGGTGGTGCCGAATCGCGCGGTGCTGGAAGCGCGATTTGCCGCGGCCGAAAAATCGCAGGGCGACGCGCCGACGCGGCCCGCACACTGGGGCGGCTATCGCGTGCTGCCTTCGGCTATCGAGTTCTGGCAGGGACGCCCCAACCGCCTGCACGACCGCGTGCTTTATTCGCGCGTCGACCGCGGTTGGAAAATCACGCGTCTCGCGCCCTGACCCGTAACCGCCGTTTTGCAACGAGAAAAGGGGAACGTCATGAACAGGATACTGTTGTCGATGGGCGCGCTTTCATTGCTCGGCGCTGCGGGCGGCGCGCAAGCCGAGTACCCGGAACGCCCGATCCGGCTCATCATTCCGTCCGCGGCCGGCGGCTCGCCCGACGTCGTGACGCGCATACTCGCGCTCGAGCTGGTCAAGCAAATGGGCCAGCAGATCGTGATCGACAATCGCCCCGGCGCCAGCTACACCATCGGCACCGACATGATCGTGCGCGCCAATCCCGACGGCTATACGATTGGCTACGCCAACGTGGTGTCGCTCGCCATCAATAAATCGCTGCTGCCCAAAGCACAGCAGCCGTACGATCCAGACAAGGATCTCGTCAGCCTCGGCCAGTTCCTGTCGACTTACAACATGCTCGCGGTGACCAACGCCCTGCCGGTAAAATCGGTCAGGGAATTGATCGATTACGCGCGGCAGAACCCGGGCAAATTAACGAATGCGTCGGGCGGCAACGGCACCACCGGCCATCTCGGCGGTGAGCTCTTCAAGATCATGACCGGAACGCAGATCGTGCACGTGCCGTACAAGGGGAGCCCGCAAGGGATTTCGGACCTGATCGGCGGCCAGGTGCAGCTGATGTTCGACAACCTGACTTCGATTTCGCCCCACGTGCGCTCGGGCAAGGTGCGCGGCATCGGCGTCAGCAGCGCGAAGCGCTCGCCAATATTTCCCGACATCCCGACGATAGCGGAAGCCGGCGTGCCCGGTTACGAGACCAACGCCTGGGGCGGGCTCGTGGCACCAGTCGGCACGCCGAAGGCCATCGTCACCAGGCTCAACAGCGAAGTCAACAAAGCGTTGCGGTCGACTGCCCTGAAAGACCGCTATGCCGCCATCGAAGCCGAGCCGGTCGGCGGCACGCCGGAAGAATTCTCGGCGTTCGCCCGCAAGGAAACCGCGAAGTGGGCAGACGTCGTCAAGAAATCCGGCGCCAAACTGGATTAAAAAAACGGTGAGGGGTGAGGGAGAGGAGAGAGGAGAGAGACGAGAGAGGAGAGAGGAGAGAAGAGAGAGGAGAGAGTCTTTAAGACCTAATGCATTAGTTCCCCTCTCGCCTCTCTCCTCTCGCCTCTCGTCTCTCGTCTCTCTCCTCTCTCCTCTCGCCTCCCCTTTCCCTTCACTCCTCACTCCTCCCACCTCCCTCCTCTCAAGCTATGACCGAACACTACGACCTGATAGTTCGCAACGCGACCATCATCGACGGCACGCGCGCGCCGCGCTTTCACGGCGAGATCGGCGTGCGCGGCGACCGCATAGTCAAAATCGGCGCATTGGATAAAGCGACCGCCGACATCGAAGTCGACGCCTCGGGCATGATCGCCGCACCCGGCTTCATCGATGCGCACACGCACGACGACCGCATGCTCTTGTCCAACCCGGACATGGCGCCGAAAGTCAGTCAGGGCGTTACGACGGTGGTCACGGGCAACTGCGGCATCAGCCTCGCGCACTCGCCCGCCAACGGCGCCTCCACGCCACCGCTCGATCTGCTGGACGGCAGCGGCGACTGGTTCAGGTTTCCAAGCTTCCGCGCGTACCGCGAAGAACTCGCGGCCAGGCCCGCCGCCATCAACGCGACCTGTCTCGTCGGCCATACGACATTCCGCGTGGCGACCATGGATCGGCTCGACCGCGCAGCGACTTCCGCCGAGATGGCGAAAATGCGCGCGATGGCGCAGGAGTCGCTGGCTTCCGGCGCAATCGGCGTTTCCACCGGCACTGCCTACCCACCGGCGGCCTGCGCGCCGACGGAGGAGATCATCGAGATCTGCCGCCCGCTGACAGAATTCAACGGCCTCTACGTCACGCATATGCGCAACGAAGACGACCAGGTCACCGAGTCGATCGAGGAAACCTGTTTGATCGGCCGCACGCTGGCGGTTCCCATCGTCATTTCGCACCATAAAACGGTCGGCACCAAAAACCACGGCCGCTCGGTCGAGACGCTGAAGCAGATCGCCGGGCTGATGAAAAAGCAGCCGATGGGGCTCGACTGCTATCCGTATATCGCGTCGTCGACGGTATTGCGTTACGACCGGCTCGAGCAATCATCGCGCATCATCATCACCTGGTCCAAGCCGCATCCGGAATTCTCGGGCGTCGATCTCGACGAAGTCGCGAAGCGGCTCAAGATGACGCAGGCCGAAGCCGTCGAGAAAATCAAACCGGCCGGCGCGATTTATTTCATGCTGGATGAAAAAGACGTGCAGCGCATTCTCGCTTTCGAAGAAACCATGATCGGCTCGGACGGGCTGCCGCACGACACCAAGCCGCATCCGCGGCTGTGGGGCACTTTCCCGCGCGTGCTGGGCCATTACTCGCGCGAATTGAAACTCTTTCCGCTGGAAACCGCGGTCTACAAGATGACCGGCCTCACGGCAGGCAAGTTCGGACTCAAAGATCGCGGCGTGCTGAAGGCCGGCGCATATGCCGACATCACGCTGTTCAATGCCGACACCGTGATGGACGCGGCGGATTTCGTGCACTCGACGCTGCCCGCGCGCGGCATCGGTACCGTCGTCGTCAATGGCGCCATCGTGTGGCGCGACGGCAAGACGACCGGTGCGCGGCCGGGACGCGTGTTATTGCGGGAGGCTTAAGGCTGCGCTAGAAATAATGCTGGGCAAACCACCACGCGACGGCCGCAACGAACGCCGAGCATGGGATGGTGAAAATCCACGCCCAGACGATGTTGCCGGCCACCCCCCAACGCACCGCAGAGAGCTTTTGTACCGAGCCCACGCCGACGATCGCGCCGGTGATGGTATGCGTGGTCGATACCGGCACGCCGAGCCACGTTGCGAGAAACAGCGTGATCGCGCCGCCGGTTTCGGCGCAAAAACCGCTCACCGGCTTTAGCCGTGTAATCTTCTGGCCCATGGTCTTGACGATACGCCAGCCGCCGAACAGCGTGCCGAGCGCGATCGTGCCGTAACAGGCGAACACCACCCACAGCGGCAGCGGATCCTTGTCACCGATGGTGCCGGCGGTGATCAGCAGCATCCAGATGATGCCCATGGTTTTCTGCGCGTCGTTGCCGCCGTGCCCGATGCTGTAGAGCGCGGCCGAGACCAGCTGCAGCCGGCGGAACCAGCGGTCGACCCGGCGCGGCGTCGCGCGCGCCCACATCCACGACACCGCGAGCATGAGTGCTACGCCGAGCACGAAACCGAGCGCCGGCGACAGCAAAATAGCGGCCGCGGTCTTGAGAAAACCGCTCGCAATCAGCGTGTGCATGCCGCCCTTGGCAACCGCGGCGCCGGCAAGCCCGCCGATCAGCGCGTGCGACGAACTCGACGGAATCCCATAGTACCAGGTGATGATGTTCCAGGTAATTGCGCCGATCAGCGCGCCAAAAATCACATAATGGTCGACGATCCTGGGGTCGATAATGCCCTTGCCGATGGTCGCCGCGACCGCGACGCCGAAGATCAGGAACGCGACGAAATTGAAAAACGCCGCCCACGCCACCGCCCATTGCGGCCGCAGCACGCGGGTCGAGACGATGGTCGCGATGGCGTTGGCAGCGTCGTGAAAGCCGTTCATGAAATCGAATGCGAGCGCGACGAACACCAGCAGCACCAGCACCTCGATGCTCATGCGCTCTGCCCCGCGAGCCCCGTCACCGTGCGCGGCGCCCTCATGAATTCTCGATGACGATGCCCTGGATGATGTTGGCGACGTCTTCGCAGCGGTCGGTCACGGTCTCCAGATGCTCGTAGACCGTGCGCAGCTTAATGAGCTCGCGCACGTCCGGCTCGTCGCGAAAAAGCCGCGCGATCGCCCCGCGCATCACGTGGTCGGCTTCGGACTCGAGCCGGTCGATGTCGCTGCAAATCAGCATGATCTCGGCCGCATTGTCCATGCTCGAAAGCAGCGCGACGGCGGCCTTCACTTTTTCGCAACAGGCCACGCAGATGTCGGCCAGCTTCTTCGCCTCGGGCGTGGGGTCGCGCACGTCGTAGAGAAACATAAGCTGCGCCGAGTCCTCGATAAGATCGAGAATGTCGTCCATTTTACTGATCAGCTGGTGGATGTCCTCGCGGTCGATTGGCGTGATGAAGGTCTTGTGTACCAGTTCGATGGTGGCGCGCGTGATCTTGTCAGCGCGCTTCTCGATCGACTCGATGGTGTAGGTGCGGCGCTCGAGATCATCGTGATTCGTCATCAGCGCGGCGAGTTCGCGGCTGCCGAGCACGATCTGCTCGGCGTGCTCGTTGAATAAATCGAAGAACCTGCCCTGGCGCGGCATCAGGCGTCCAAACATCTTATCCTCCAATTCGGTGACGGGCGGGCGGCATTCCGGCGCGACTCCCGGACCATGCGCTCCGGCATTTTATCCGGTTTGGTGCGCGCCGGCGGCGAATTTCCGCAGGGTATACTCGCCATTCCTTTTGCATAATTTCCCGGCCCTTGCCGCGTCCACGTGTGAATACCGCTTTGACCAATCGCCGCTGGCTGGATTCTTTCCTCGCCTGGTATTTCGTGACCATCTGGGGCTCGGGCTTTCTCGCCTCCAAGATCGGCATGCAGTACGCGCCGCCTTTCACCTTCCTGACGCTGCGCTTCCTGTTTGGCATCGCGTGCATGATCCCCATCGTGCTGATCGTGCGCCCGCAGTGGCCGGCGTCGCGCGCGGAACTCGGGCACGTGATCGTCGCCGGCCTTTTCATGCATGCCATCCATCTCGGCGGCAGTCATTACACGCAGTATCTCGGCGTGTCCGCCGGCATTACGGCCGTCCTGCTGACGGTCCAGCCGCTGCTCACCGCCGTGGTCGCCTCGCGCTGGCTGGGCGAGCAGCTCTCGCGCCGCCAATGGCTGGGCATAGCCGTCGGCTTTGCCGGCGTCGTGCTCGTGGTGTGGCACAAGATCGACATCCGCGAGATGACCATCGCCAGCCTGTGCGCGGTGATCGTTGCTCTGCTGGCGGTCACCACCGGCACCCTGTATCAGCGCGTGTTCTGCCCGCGCGTGGATTTGCGCGCGTCGGCGCTGGTGCAGTTTGTGGCGTCCGCAATCGTGCTGGCGCCGCTGGCCTGGTTCGTCGAAGGCTTCCGCGTTACGTGGGCCTGGCCGATGCTGGGTGCGATCGTGTTTCTCGTCATCGCCGCGTCGATACT
>JAIOOZ010000539.1 GCA_021414185.1 Betaproteobacteria bacterium | reverse complement strand
GCACCTGTTCGCCGGTCAACGGCTTCTTGCCGTACTTGGCCTGCGCGGTGCGGATCGCTTCGATGGTGACCATCGCGTTGATCATGCCGCGGTTGTAGAGCACGGTGCCGACTTCTTCCTTCTTGCCCACGCCCTTGTTGCGGTCGTAGACGTTCTTCAGGATGTCTGCATGCACTGCGGTCTGGCCCGACGAATGCTGCAACGCCGCCGCGTTATAGCCGGTGGCGCCCGCTTCCGCCGGCAGCACGTCAGGTTCGGCGCCCGACCACCAGACGCCGTACATCTGCTCGCGCGGATAGTTAACTGCAACGGCTTCCTTGATGGAGGTCGAGTTCATCACGCCCCAGCCCCACAGCAAAACATAGTCGGGCTTGTCCTGGCGGATCTGCAGCCACGCCGCTTTTTGCTCGACGCCGGGATGGGTGACGGGGATCGACTTGAATTCAAAACCGTGGCGCTTTGCGAGTTCGGTCAAGAGCGGTATCGGCTCTTTGCCGTATGGCGAATCGTGAAAGACCAGCGTGACTTTCTTGCCTTTCAGTTTTTCGTAGCCGCCAAGCTTGTTGGCGATCTGGTGCATGATCACGTCGGCCGCCGTCCAGTACGTGCCGAGCAGCGGGAAATTCCAGGTGAACACGCTGCCGTCCGCCGACTCCGAGCGCCCGTAGCCCATAGTGATGATCGGAATCTTGTCGCCCGGCGCTTTTTCGGTCAGTGCGAAGGTGATGCCGGTCGACAGCGGGTTGAATGCCGCAGCGCCCGTCGGGCCTTTGCCTTTCAGGCGCTCGTAGCACTCGACGCCGCGATCGGTGGCGTAACCGGTTTCGCATTCTTCATAGGCGATCTTGACGCCGTTGATGCCTTTGTCGCGCTCGTTGACGAGGTTCAGATAATCGACGAAGCCATTCGCCCACGGCGTGCCGTTCGGCGCATAAGCGCCCGTGCGATAGACCAGCACCGGGATGAATTGCTCGTTCGCCTGCGCGAACACCGGAGCCGCGCCGCCAAGCGCGCCGGCGGCCAGTGCCAGGATCAAAGCGCGTTGCCACGTGATCAAGCTGCCCATGATGACTGCCTCCTTTGGTTGTACTACCGTTCCGGACTTCGCCGGTCTTGCCCAACTATGCACCCTTGCGGGAAAGCACGCTGGTTTTATTGGTAGAGCGCAAAGTGTATTCACTGATTCTGCCGGACGCAAGCGCCGCGGAAACGCCCAGTCAGGTGCCCGCTTTCAGTGCGGAAACGGCCATAAACGCAGCTTTTCCTTGGCGACGCGCCACAGGCGGGCCAGCCCCAGCGGCTCGACTATCAGGAAAAACACGATCAAGGCGCCGAATATCATCGACTCCAGGTGGGAAATGAGCGCGGTCGACCAGTGCAGGCCCAGCCACGCCGGCAACTGGTTCAGGAACAGCGGCAACAGCGTGATGAACGCGGCGCCGAGAAAACTGCCGAGTATGGAACCCAAGCCGCCGATGATGACCATGAACAAAAGGCTGAACGAGCGGTTGACGTCGAACGCCAGCGGCTCCCACGAACCCAAATGCACAAAGGCCCACAGCGCGCCGGCAACGCCGATAAAAAACGAGCTCACGGCAAACGCCGACAGCTTCGCATACAGCGGGCGTATGCCGATAATCTCGGCCGCGACGTCCATATCGCGGATCGCCATCCATGAGCGCCCGATACGCCCGCGCACCAGGTTGCGCGCCAGCATGGCAAAGACCACCGCGAAGCCCAAGCACAGCAGGTATTTGCGCACCGGCGTGTCGAAGGTGAAATCGAAAAACGTGATGGGCGGTGAGTTGAGCGAACCCGACGGCGTGTAGTTGGTGAACCACTGGATGCGGCTGAACACCCAGTCGAGAAAAAACTGCGCCGCGAGAGTCGCCACCGCCAGGTAAAACCCCTTGATGCGCAGGCTCGGGATGCCGAACAAAATACCGACGAGCGTGGCGATGCCGCCTGCAAACAGGAAGGCAACGAGCGGATTGAGCCCCGGCACGCGCAACGTCAGGTTGTAGGCGGCATACGCGCCGACCGCCATGAAGCCGCCGGTGCCGAGGGAAATCTGTCCGCAGTAACCGACCAGCAGGTTCAACCCCAGGGCTGCGAGCGAGAGGATCAGGAATGGAATCAGGATCGCGCTGAACCAGTACGGGTTCGCGAGAAACGGTACGCCGAAGAACGCGAACGCCACCACCGCCCACACAAAATAGCGGTCCTGGCGAATCGGGAACACCACCTGGTCGGCAGCGTACGTGCCTTTGAACTCACCGACTTCGCGATAGAACATCGTTTAAGCCCGTGAAAAGTGAATGGGTGAACGAGTGAATGAGTGAAAATCTTTTAACGCTAGCGCACCCTCCCCCTTGCCAAGGGGGAGGGCCGGGGAGGGGGCGTTCACTCCTTCACCCTTCACACATTCACTCATCTCAAACGCGATCAATTATTTTCTCCCCGAACAATCCTTCCGGCCTCACCAGCAAGAACAGTAACGCGAGCGTGTAGGCGAACCAGTTCTCGATGCCGCCGCCAATGTGCGGGCCGAGATAGACCTCGGACATTTTTTCGCCGACGCCGATGATGAGCCCGCCTATGATCGCGCCCGGCACCGAAGTGAAACCACCGAGGATCACCACCGGCAGTGCTTTCAGGGCGATCAGCGACAGCGAAAACTGCACGCCGAGGCGCGAGCCCCAGATAACGCCGGCGACCAGCGCGACCAAGCCGGCGACCGTCCACACAATGAGCCAGATCTGGTTGAGCGGTATGCCGATCGACTGCGCCGCCTGGTGATCGTCGGCGACCGCGCGCAACGCGCGGCCGATGCGCGTTTTCTGGAAAAAGATCGCGAGCACGATCACCAGCGCACCTGACACGACGGTCGCGAACAGATCGTCACTGCCGACGAGTATGCCGCCGCTGAAAACTTTTTCGAGAATGATGATCGGCTGCTTGGGGATGCCGAGATCAAGCTTGTAGATATCGCTGCCCCATATTATCTGGCCGAAACCTTCGATGAAGAACGTGATGCCGAGGGTCGCCATGAAGAGCGAGATGCCGGGCTGATTGACGAGCGGCCGCAACACCAGCCGCTCAATCGCATAAGCGAGCATCAGCATGATGACGCAGGTCGCGAGGAGTGCCAGCGGCAGCGGCATTTTCTCCATCAGGCGCACCAGCGAGAGTGCCGCAAAGAGCACCATCGCGCCCTGCGCGAAGTTGAATACGCCGGATGCCTTGAAGATCAGCACGAGACCAAGCGCGACCAGCGAATAAAGCACGCCCGTCATCAAGCCGCCGATCAGCACTTCGAGAAAGAATCCCATTAGCGCGCACCGCGCGGGAGAGGAGAGAGGGGAGAGGGGAGAGGC
>JAIOOZ010000538.1 GCA_021414185.1 Betaproteobacteria bacterium | reverse complement strand
CGCAGGAAGTTGATGTAGCCGAACATTTCCGCCAGCGGCACGAAGCCCTGGATGAAAGCACTCGGCCCTTTTTGTCCCTGGTCGGTCACCTGGCCGCGGCGGCGGTTGATGTCGCCGATGACGTCGCCGAGATAATCGGCTTCGGTAACGACTTCAACTTTCATCACCGGCTCCAGCAATTTCGGTTTGCTCGCGCGGTGCGATTCGCGGAAGCACGCACGGCCGGCGATTTCAAACGCCAGGGCCGAGCTGTCGACGTCATGGAACTTGCCGTCGAGCAGGCGGGCCCTGAAGTCGACCACTTCGTAGCCGGCGACCTGGCCTTTCTTGCACTCCGTGCGGATCGCGTGTTCGACCGACGGGATGAACTCGCGCGGAATACGGCCGCCCGAGACTTCGTCGACGAATTCCACGCCGGTACCTGCCGGCAACGGCTCGAACACCATTTTTACCTCGGCGAACTGGCCTGAACCGCCCGACTGCTTCTTGTGCGTGTAGACGTGTTCGACGACCTTGCCGAAGGCTTCGCGGAAACTGACCTTGGGTTTGCCCATGACGGCTTCAACGCCGAGTTCCGTGCGCATGCGGTCGATGGTTACTTCAAGATGCAGCTCGCCCATGCCGCGCAATACGGTCTGGCCGGTTTCCTGGTCCACCGCGAGGCGCAGCGACGGATCCGCTTTTGCCATCTTGTAGAGCGCGGTCGACATTTTTTCGATGTCGGCGCGCGTCTTCGGCTCAACCGAGACGCTGATGACGGGATCGGGAAAGCGCATGCGCTCAAGCAGCGCCTGATGATCCGGATCGCTCAGCGAATCGCCGGTCTCGGTGTCTTTCATCGACACGAACGCGCAGATGTCGCCGGCGCGGGCTTCCTCGATGTCCTTGGTCACGTTGGCCTGCACTTCAACGATGCGACCGATGCGTTCTTTCTTGTCGCGCGTCACGTTGTACAGCGTGTCGCCTTTCTTGATGACGCCCGAATAGACGCGCACGAAAGTCAGCGTGCCGAACTGGTCGTTGATCACCTTGAACGCCAGCGCGCGCGCCGGTGCATCGTCTTTCACTTCCTGCTCGCCGATCACCTTGCCGTCCGGATCGACCATCGAAATGCCGCCGTTCTCGCCGGGGTACGGCAGGTAGTCCACCACGCCATCCAGCAACTGCTGCACGCCCTTGTTCTTGAACGAAGAGCCGCAGAAGATCGGCACCAGGTTACCGGTCACGGTGCCCTTGCGGATGCAATCCTTGACCTTCTGGATGTCGAACTTGCCGTTCTCGACGAAATCCATGAAAGCGTCGTCATCCAGCGCGAGCGCGGTTTCGATCGCTTCGCGGCGCAGATCGAGCAGATCGCTCATCCACTGGTTGTCGCGCGTGCTGGAGAACTTGTTGAAACGGCCTTTCATTTCCTCGATGGGAATGGTCTCCCACGTGGCGTCCTTGTCTTCGCTTGCCCACACATAGCCGCAGCCCTGGATGAGGTCGACCATGCCTTCGAATTCGTCGTGGCTGCCGATCGGGATCTGGCACAGCACGATGTTGGCGCCGAGGCGCTCCTTGATGCCGGTGATGGCTTTCTCGAAATTGGCACCCATGCGGTCCATCTTGTTGATGTAGCACATGCGCGGCACGTTGTACTGGTTGGCGAGCCGCCAGTTGGTTTCGGTCTGCGGCTCCACGCCGGCAACGCCGTCGAACACCACGACTGCGCCGTCGAGCACGCGCAGGCTGCGATTCACCTCGATGGTGAAGTCGACGTGGCCCGGGGTGTCGATGATGTTGACCTGGTGTCCTTTCCACTCGGTAGAGACGGCGGCGGACTGAATCGTGATGCCGCGCTTTTTCTCCTGCTCCAGATAGTCGGTCGTCGTGCTCGACTTGCCGTCCTTGGTGTCATGGACGTCGATGATCTGGTGCTTTTTGCCGGTGTAGTACAGCACGCGCTCGGTCGTCGTCGTCTTGCCCGCGTCGATGTGCGCGATGATGCCGATGTTGCGATAAAGCTTCAGTTCTTTTTGCCTAGCCATTTTGTCGCCTATAAAAATTCAGCTTGCCTGGGTCTATTGCCGAAGGGTTGTGCGAAATGTTCTGCCGGGCGGCATTTTAGACTGAGTTGGGCTTTTTAGCATGTGCTAAAAAGCGCGGGAATTCCGGCGCTTACCATCCCGGAGACCCTGTGCCCGGCCGGCCCGGCGGGCGGTTTCGCGGCAAATTCCGCCATTTTTCCCCGTTTTGCCGGGTTAAATACCGCGTAATTACCTGATTTATATTATTAAACCAGTCGGCAGCCGCCCCGAAATCGCGTCGTTTTCAAGCCACCGGATTGTTGACGACATAACGCAAAAACCCGCTGTGTGGCGTGTATTTGTCGTAGAGGCCGCGCGCGCGGTAATTGTTTTCTTTGGTGTTCCAGTAGAGGCGCGACCAACCCTGCGCCTTCATTTCCGCCACCAGCCAGTCGATCAGCTGCTTGCCTACCCCGCCGGCGCGCAGTGTCGGATCGACGAACAGGTCCTGCAGATAGCAGACCGGCGTCAGCGTGGAAGTGTTTTCGTGAACAATGTAATTGGCGATGCCGATCACGCGGCCCGCTTCTTCGGCGACGATGCCATGCACGGGCGAGGCCGCGTCCATGATGCGTTTCCAGGTGTGGTCGTTAATGGCGGGCGCCGGCTCTCTTTCATAAAAACGGCAATAGCCGTCCCACAACTCGCGCCAGCGTTGCTCATCGCGCGCTTCTATCCTGCGTATCTTTGCACTCATGATGTCGGCTTCAGATTGGCTTTTTTCACGACGGCCTTCCATTTTGCGATTTCCCGCACCATCAGTTTTGCCAGCACTTGCGGCTCGCCACCGCGGATTTCCAGCGCTTCGACTTCGAATTTTTTGCGGATCTCCGGCACGGTCAGCGCCTTGGCAAACTCGGCGTTCAATCGCGTGACCACGGCGTTCGGCAGTTTTCCCGGCCCCCATACCGCGTACCACGTCACTGCTTCGTAACCGGGCACGCCGGCTTCCGCCACCGTCGGCAGCTCGGGCGCAAACGACGAGCGCTTCGCCGAAGTCACTGCCAGCGCGCGCAACCGTTTCGACCTGACGTGCGGCAGCGTGGACGGCGCGGTGCCCAGCATCACCGGGATTTGTCCGCCGATGACGTCATTGAGCGCGGGCGCCGTGCCCTTGTACGGGATCTGCACCATCTGCGTTCCCGCCATCATGTCGAAGAGTTCCACCGCGAGATGGGTGATGCCGCCGGTGCCGGTCGTGCCGTAGCTCAATGACCCGGGCTTGGCCTTGGCGAGACGAATCAGATCCTGCAGCGTGTTCGCCGCGACGCCGGGATTGACGGTCATGATGAACGGGCTTTCGCCGATCAGAATAATCGGGGTGATGTCCTTGACCGGATCGTACGTCAGCTCGGACAACGCGGCGCTCGTCGCATAACTGCCTGAACCCAGCGTCAACGTATAACCGTCAGCGGGCGCGCGCACTCCCAGCTCGGTCCCCACAACGCCGCCAGCGCCGCCG
>JAIOOZ010000236.1 GCA_021414185.1 Betaproteobacteria bacterium | reverse complement strand
CATCCGGTCATGCTGTGCATGGTGGTCGGGCCGTGGATTGCGACGCTCAAACCCGACCCGACGCTGCTGGCGATGACGATATTGATGCCGTGGGCAATCGGCCTGCCGGGCTGTCCGACGTCGAACACGGTGCTCTCGGTGCACGCGCGCTACCACGTCGGCATCCGCGAACTCCTGCGCCGCAATCGCCTGTTCGGGCTGCAGATGTATATTCTGTGCGTGATGGCGCTGTATCTCTACGCATGGTTCGCCCGTTGAGATTCCCGTATGCGGAACGCGGCAATTGGTTAAAATACGCGCCTTTCAATCACGAGTATTTTCAGCATGCCTGCCAAGAAGTCGAGCAAGACCAGCCGCCGCGCTGTTGCCGTGCGCGGTTCCGCAATCCACGGGCGCGGTGTGTTTGCCGCCCGCGATATCGCCAAGGGCGAACGCATCATCGAATACAAGGGCACGCTCATTACCGAGGCCGCGGCCGACGAGCGTTACGGCGACGACGAGAGCAATCACACCTTCCTGTTCCTGCTCGACAACGACATGGTGATCGATGCCAATCGCGGCGGCAATTCGGCGCGCTGGATCAACCACAGTTGCCGCCCGAATTGCGAGCCGATGGAAGAAGGCAACCGCCTTTATATCGATGCGATTCGCAACATCAAGGCGGGCGAGGAACTCTCGTATGAATACAACCTGGTGATCGAGGACCGCTATACCCCGGCGATCAAGCGGCTCTACGCGTGCCGCTGCGGGACCAGTCAGTGCCAGGGCACTTTCCTGGCGGCGCGGCGCTAGTCGACGGCCGGCGCGTTCCGACGGAGGCCATGGATACCAACTCTATTTCGCACGGCATACAGTTGGCGGTGGCGCCGGTATTCCTGCTGTCGGCGGTCGCGGCGCTGATCGGCGCGCTCGCCAACCGGCTTGCCCGCATCATCGACCGCGCGCGCGATATCGAGGAGCGCCTCGCGGCAGGTGAAATTCGCAACGAAGAGGCTGCCTACTGGGAACTCAACCGGCTGCGGCTGCGCGGACGAGTGGTGAACTGGTCGGTCGGTTTGCTCGTGGTATGCGCCATGCAGATCGGCGCGACCATCATGTCGTTGTTTCTCGGCGAAACGCTGGCGCCGCACAGCGAACGGCTGGTGCCGTGGAGCTTTCTCGGCGGTATCACCTGTTTTGTCCTGGCCTTGACTTGCTTTCTCGTCGAGACCCTGCTGGCCACGCACACGCTGAGGTTTGCCAAGCCGCCTGCGCGCAAGTAGTTCGCGGCCGCGGTTATTCCGATTTAACGCCGGCTTTGCGCACGACGTTCTGCCACACCCCGATTTCGTTCTTGATCAGCGCGGCGAATTGCTCGGGCGTGCCGCCCGCTGCCGTGACGCCGTCGCCCGCCAGCTTCTCCTGCATGTCTTTCGACTGCACGATTTTGTTGAGGTCGCCATTGATACGCTCGAGTATCGGCTTCGGCAGGCCTTTCGGTGCAATGAGGCCATGCCACTGGGTCACGGCATAATCCTTGAGTCCCGATTCTGCGACGGTCGGAATTTCCGGCGCGGCAGTCGTCCGCTTGGGCGTCGTTACCGCGAGCGCCCGCAGGCGGCCGTTTTTGGTTTGCGGCAGGGTCGCGGTGATGCTGCCGAACAGCAATTGCACCTGGCCGGCGATCAGATCGGTCAGTGCGGGGCCCAGCCCTTTGTAGGGGACGTGTACCATTTTGATGCCCGCCATGTCGGCGAATAATTCGCTCGATAGATGGATGACCCCGCCGGTCCCGCCAGACGCATAAATCAGTTGCTGGGGCTTCGCTTTGCCTAGCGCGATCAATTGCTGCACATTGACCGCGGGCAGCGACGGATGGGTCACGAGCAGCAGCGGGCCTTGCGAAAGTTGTATTACCGGTGTGATGTCGTGCACCGGATCGAAAGCGACTTTGTACAGGCTGGGGCTGATCGAATATGTGGTCGCTACCATGACGAACGTGTAACCGTCAGGCGGCGCGCGCACCCCGATTTCGGTGCCTACCGTGCCGCCGGCACCGGGCCGGTTGTCGACGATGACTTGCTGGCCGAGCGTCTCCGTCATTTTTTGCGCGGCGACGCGCGCAATGAAGTCTATCCCACCGCCGGGCGCGAACGGCGCGATGATGCGAACCGGCTTGCTCGGGTAAGGCTGTGCGACGGCAGAGTTCGCGCCGCCGGCCAATATGACGCAGGCCAGCGGCGTGACAAGATGCCGCACGTTACTCGGCTTTGACGCCGGCTTTTTTGACGACTGCGCGCCAGACGTCGATGTCTTTCTTGATCAGCGCGGCGAACTGCTCGGGGGTGCCGCCGGCCGCTGATACGCCATCGGCAGCGAGCCGGTCCTGCATGTCCTTCGCCTGCAATGCCTTGTTGAGCTCGCCGTTGACGCGGTCGAGGATGGGCTTAGGCAGCGCTTTCGGCGCTATCAGGCCGTGCCACAGGATGACTTCATAGCCTTTGAGTCCGGATTCCATGATCGTCGGCACATTGGGCGCCGCCGCGATACGTTTGGCGGTAGTCACCGCGATCGCGCGCAGGCGGCCGCTGTTCAATTGCGGTATCGTCACGCCGACGCTGCCGAACAGGATCTGCACCTGGCCGGCCATGGTATCGGTCAACGCCGGACCGGTGCCCTTGTACGGAATGTGGATCATCTTGATGCCCGCCATGTCGGCAAACAATTCAGTGGCGAGCTGGGTGATGCTGCCGGCGCCGCTGGATGCAAAGGTCAGCTGGTCCGGCTTGGCTTTGGCGAGCGCGATGAGTTCCTTGATGTTCTTGACCGGCAGCGAAGGATGCACGACGACCAGGAAAGGCCCTTGCGACAACTGGATCACCGGGGTGATGTCGTTGATCGGATCGAAGTTGAGCTTGAACAGGCTGGGGTTCACCGCGTAGCTGCCCGCGATCAGCGTGAACGTGTAGCCGTCGGGCGGCGATTTGGCGCCAATTTCCGCGCCCAGCACTCCGCCGGCGCCGGGCCGGTTATCGACAACCGCCTGCTGGCCCAGCGATTCGGTCAGTTTCTGCGCGGCGACGCGCGCAATCAGGTCGGTGCCGCCGCCGGGCGCGAACGGCGCGACGATGCGTATCGGCTTAGTCGGATAGGCCTGGCCAAATGCCACGGTGGCAGCGCCGGCGCACAAAATCGCGGCGAGGGAGGTGATAATGCGTTGTTTCATGAGATATTCCTCGATTGGTCGGTCAAAAATGGATTTTAAGTTCAGGGCATGGTTTTGAGCCAGTCCAGCTGAATTATGGCCCGCATTATACGCATAGGCTTGCTGTTGTTCGTCCTTCTCGTGGTGGCGCAGGGGGCGTGGATCGCGCGCGCCCGCACCACGGACTGGAAAGAGCCGCTGCGCGTTGTCGTCTA
>JAIOOZ010000537.1 GCA_021414185.1 Betaproteobacteria bacterium | reverse complement strand
GTCTCGTGCAGCTCGCGCACGCGCGCGGCCGGGACGTGCTTGCCTTCGAGATAGTGCTCCCACTCGTCGGCGGTTTTTTCTTTCATTCTTTTGGCGACCATTTCGTACTTCTCGTCATAGCGCCCGTAGCGCTCGTCGAGGCTCACGCGGTCGACTTCGGCATGCTCGCCGATCGCCGCGTAGAAGCGTTTGTGCTGGCGGCCGTTGGAAGCAGCGAGCTGCACCAGGCCGTCCTTGGTCTCGAACATCGAGGATTCGGCAAAGCGCATTTTGTTGCCGCTGCGCTTGGGCTTGTGGCCGGAGTGCAGGTGATCGGTGATGTGCGTCGCCTGCATCATGAGCGCGACGTCCATCATCGCCATGTCGATATGCTGGCCCTTGCCGGTGCGCAGGGTCTGGTACAGCGCGGAGGCAATGGCAAACGCGCCGGTGGTGCCGGTCGCGTAGTCGATCACCGGCGCGCCGGTCTTGATCGGACCGCTGTCGGGCGTGCCGGTCGAGGCGGTGAAGCCCGAAGTCGCCTGGATCGCCATGTCGTACGCGGTCCAGTTGCCGCGCGGCCCTTCCTGTCCGTACGCGGTCATCGATGCGTAGACCAGCTTGGGATTGAGCTTCGAGAGGTCATCGTACCCGAGGCCCAGCGCCTTGAACGCGCCGGGGCGGTAATTCTCGATCAGCACGTCGGCCCAGTCCTTGACCAGGCGCTTCATCGCTTCGCGCCCGGCTTCGGTTTTCAGGTTGAGCGCAATCGACCGTTTGTTCGAGCCCTGCGTCATGAACCCGGTGCCCATGCGCACCTTGTTCAACGCCATGTCGGCGCCCGATTCGCGCGCCTGATCGGGCTCGTTGGGGTCTTCCACCTTGATCACGTCGGCGCCAAGCACCGCCAGCTGATACGCGGCGAACGGGCCGGCCAGCACGTGCGTGCAATCCAGTATCTTGATGCCTTCGAACGGTCGCATGCTTTCTCTCTCCCCGAATACCTGCTTTAGATACGCATCTGCTAAAACGTCATGCCCGCGCAGGCGGGCATCCAGGATGCATTTTTGTGCTGGGTTCCCGCCTGCGCGGAAACGACGAAAGCCAAGTTCCTGGCTTCCGTTGAAAATTACCCGACGTATTTCCTGAACATTTCTAAGCTGCGCTCGCGCGCGACCTTGGAGGCTTCGGCGCTGTACGAACCGCGCTGATCGCAATTGAAGCCGTGACCCGCCGCATAGAAGTGGTGCGTCTGCGTCTTGTGCGCGGCGGCGACTTCTTTTGCCTTCTCGAGCGGAATCGAATGGTCGGTCTCGCCCCAGTGAAACATCACCGGGCATTTCGGTTTCTCGGCTATCAGTCCCGGAATGCTGCCGCCGTAATAAGCCGACGCGCAAGCGAGCCCGCCCAGGCTGCACGCCGCTTTAAACGTTGCGGTGCCGCCCCAGCAATAGCCGACGATGCCGATCTTGCCCGCGGACTCGACGTTCTTCATGGTCGCGGCAATGTCCTTCATCGCGTCGTCGAGGCTCACTTTTTTCATGGCCGCGCGGCCGATCTCGAGGTCTTCCGGCCCGTAACCCACGTCGAGGCCCGGGTGCACGCGGTCGAACATCGCCGGCGCGATGGCGAGATAGCCGTCTGCCGCGTATTCGTCGGTGACTTTCTTGATGTGGCTGTTGACGCCGAAGATTTCCATGACGACGATGATCGCGCCTTTTGGCTTGCCCTTGGGCTCGACGCGGTAAGCGGAAAATTTGTGGCCGTCGGCGGCCGTCAGTTGAATCATGGTGCCCATGTGTGCTCTCTCCGTGGAATTTTGATGGCGGCGAAAATTATACATCGCGCGCGGATTTTTTAGCGCCGTCCGGGTGGACAACGATTACCCGTATGATACGCTCCAACCCGGCATTTATTTTATTCACGCCGCACCACCAACGCCCAACAGGAACACCCACATGACTACCGCGCCCGACTGCGTCGGCCCACATCCCAATCCGCGCAAGCCGCGCCACGCGCTGCCGCCCGGCAGCACCGACTGCCACTGCCACGTCTTCGAAGACCAGGAAAAGTATCCGCTGGTCGAAAAACGCAGTTACACACCGCCCCTGCTGCCGCTCGCCCGCTATCTCGACATGTGCAAGACGATAGGCCTGGAGCGCACGGTGCAGGTCAATGCGAGCGTATACGGCCTCGACAACTCGCTCACACTCGACATCATTGCGGAGCTGGGCCAGGACCGCGCGCGCGGCGTCGCCGGCGTCAGCCCCGATATCACGAAGAAAGAACTCACGCGCCTCAACGCAGGCGGCATGCGCGGCGTGCGGCTCTCCACCCACGTCAAAGGTTACGGCGGCACCGAACTCATCGACGCTCTCGCGCCGAAAGTGGCGCCGCTCGGCTGGCATATTCAGCTGCACGTCGGCAACAACACCGAAATCGCCGATCTCGAAGGGGAACTGATGGAAGTGCCCGCGGCGCTGGTGTTCGATCACCTCGGTTGCGTGCGCGGCGGCAGGGACACTGTCGATTCGCCGGGTTTCCAGGCGCTGCTGCGCATCCTGCAGGGACGCGACGATTGCTGGGTCAAGATTTCAAGCTGGTATCACCGCTCGAAATCGGGCCCGCCCGAATACGCGGACATGAAGCCGTTCGCGCATGCGCTCGTCGCGGCGCGTCCCGACCGTGTCGTGTTCGGCACCAACTGGCCGCACCCCAATCACTTTCCGCCGGAAGTGAACCCGGACGAAGGCGACCTGGTCGATCTTTTCTGCGAGTGGTTTCCCGACGCGGCAGTGCGCCAGCGCATTTTCACCGACAATCCCGCCGAGCTCTACGGGTTCCCGAAATAGAAGTGGAACAAATCTCCCTCGCCCCACGTCAGTGGGGAGAGGGTCGGGGTGAGGGGAAAAGATTATCCCCGGCGCAACTCCTGTATCGACAGCACATCGCGGCCGTCGTCATGTTTGAGACCACGCGTAACCAGGCGCGTGTTGCCGAAAGTCGGAATGAAAGCCGAGTGCTTGCCCGCGCCGCCGATCACCACGATCGTGTAGTTCTCGGGACTTTTCGCCACCGGCACCAACGCATCCATCCCCGCCTTCGCAAACTCCTCCGGCATGCGTTTGCGCAGACGGCGGTTCACGTTCTCGTCGGAAAATTTCGACAAGGGCACGCGCGCGTTCTCGAACAGGTATTTTTTGACGTCGGCTTTGGAATAACCGCCCGCCGCAACAGTGGCCGCGTGCTCGGGACAGAACAACACCACTGGCGCCGCCAGCGGATGGTGGATATCGTTGACGCCCGGAGTCGCCATCGTACCCGCTATCGTCTTGAGCAGGCCTTCGGCAGTCGTGCTTTCGTGATCGTTAATGTTGTGCGGCGGCTCAGCGGCGACTACCGTGACGGTGCTCGCCTCTTTGGCAAACCCCAATTCGACGTGCAGCGGCTCCCACGGGCTCGCCGCTTCGTTTTCCGCCGCGCAATAGCTGTACTTGGTCGGCGAACCGTAGGTGCTCATGTCGCCCAGCCCCGGAATGGCGCCGCCTATATTGACCAGCGCCAATCTCACTGCGCGGCCTATGGTCGCGTTGGCGTGCGCGCCGGGACCGAACGCGCTATGGCCTGAATTAATGCCGAGTTCGCGCGCAATCGGGCCGTTGACGATGATGAGCGGCGCGCACGGGTGCGTCGTCGCCTGTATGCCGTAGAGATTGAAGCGCTCATCGCTCATCGCTTCGAGCGCCAGCATTACGATGGGGAAATGTTCGGGCAGGCAGCCAGCCATCACCGCGTTCGCCGCCAGCCGCAGCGGCGTTGCGGCGCCGAAGCGCGGCGGCAGCGCCGCAATCGGTTCGTCCCACGCGCGATTGCAGTAAGCGAGCATGCGCTCCACGCGTTCCTGCGTCGGCGGTACTATGGGCAGCCCGTCGGTCCAGCCGCGCTCACGGCAATAGACGTTGACTGCTTCGAAATCATCTTCCGCTTCAAAGCCCGCCTGCGGAGCCTTCAGCAATTGCGCCATATCCATCATCGCGCGCCCTCCTTCACCAGCTTGATGAATTCAGGCAGCGCCGCGGCAGCGCGTGCCTTCACGTCGTCGATGGACAGGCCGCCCAGCGGATGCGGGATCACGATCAGCGGCAGCGCAGGCACGCCGAACACGCGCGCCTGCGTCTTGCCGAGTTTGAGGAAAGGCTCAGAGCAGATCACCATCGTCAGCAGGCCGCGCTTTCTGAGTTCCGCCATGTCGTGGACACTCCACGACGTGCAGGACCCTCAATCGGCCATGGCGCTGACTACGCAGTCCGCCTCCTTTACCAGGTCGTCGAGCACGTTGTTCTCGGCGGGACGCGACGATGCGGGCTTGCGCCTGGACACCACGGACGCGATCGGCACCTGCGCACGCAGGCCTTCGATCAGAAACGAGAGCAGGTGGTCGGCGTTGCCCTTGCTGTTGTCGAGTATGCCGATGCGCAGGCCGCCCGCGCTCATGGCGCGGCGTTCTGTATCGGGTGCTGCGTCCGCAACAGGCGCTTCAGGCGACACGTAAAGAATTTTTGTCATACGCGAAGTCTCCAATATAGCGTAATAGCAAATCAATACTACGCAATCGACGAGCCAAAAAATATTCCTTCCCCTTCAGGGGGAAGGCTAGGATGGGGGTGGGTCGAAACTGAATTCACCCATCCCCACCCCAACCCTCCCCTTGAAGGGGAGGGAGACTATTTTTCAGACCACTTCTAGAGGCGATTTCAAACGCCCCGTCGCCACGCGTTAGCGAGAGAAGATTTCTAAATCGACCCCGATTGCAGCGACGATTTTACGCCTTGCGCACGCACGCGTCTGCGGTTTGACAAGCGCCGCAGCGTAATACAGTATCGGCCTTCCCCTGCTGTATCGAATAATAAATCCGCATTGTCCAAAGGAATTCCGCCATGACCGGTGTCACCCGCGCGCTCGCGCGCTTTGCCGTTGCCACGAAGTACGAAGCTTTGCCGCCAGCGATTCAACACGAGGGCGTGCGCGCTTTCGTCAACTGGGTGGGCTGTGCCGCGGGCGGCTGCAGGGAAGACGCGATCGAGCGCGCGCTCCCCGTCCTGACCGAATTCAATGGCGCCAACTCGTCGACCGTGGTCGGCCGGCGCGAGAAGCTGGACGCGCTGAACGCAACCTTCATCAACTCGATGAGTTCGGCGGCGCTCGCCTATAACGATACGCACTTCACCACGGTCGCGCATCCGACCAGCCCGCTCGGCGCGGCGCTCGTGGCGCTGGCCGAACGCCAGCCGCTCTCCGGCAAGGAACTCGTGCGCGCGGTCGTGCTCGGCAACGAAATCCAGTGCCGCATCGGCAATATCCTGTGCACGCCGCCCGCGGAAAACGCGATCGGCCTGTCGATGGCGGGCCTCGTCGGTTGCATCGGCGTGGCAGTCTCGGGGGGCATAGCGATGGGGTTCAACGAAGACCAGATCGCAACCGCTATGGGGCATGCCGCCAACCAGTCGGCCGGACTGCGCGAAGCCCATGCCTCCAATGCCAGCCAGTTCATCCAGGGCCACACCGCGCGCTGCGGACTGACGGCCGTTTTCCTTACCGCACACGGCTTCACGTGCAACGACACCCTGATCGAAGGCCCCAAGGGCTTCGGCGTTTCTTTCGGCACGCGCCCGCAGTTCGACGCGGCGCTCGACAGGCTCGGGGAGTTCTGGGAAATCTCGACCCTCGCCTACAAGCCCTACCCTTCCGGCTTCGTGATTCATCCGCTGACCGATGCCTGCCTCGAAATCGCGCGCAACAATTCCTACGACCCGGTGCAGATCGAGCGCATCGAGCTGACGATCAATCCGCTCGCCAAACAATTGACCAGCCGCCCGACACCGACCAATATTAATCAGGCCGTGGTGAGTCTCGAGCACTGGACTGCTGCGTCGCTGATTTACAAAGCTGCCGGCGTCGCCCAGCTTGCCGCACCCATCCTCAGCGATCCGCTGGTCAAGAAGCTGCGCGCCAGCATCAAAATTACGACCGATGAAGCCGTCGGGCGCGAAGCGGCAAGCGTGCGCGTGGTGTTCAAGGACGGCAAGGCGCTGGAGGCGAGCGTCAAGGACTGCCGCGGCAGCGCCCGCCGGCCGCTGACCGACGAAGATATTTCGATCAAGACGCTCGACCAGTTACAGGTCGCGTTTTCCAAACAGGCTGCCGAGAAGATCGTCGCCGAAGCGTGGAAGATCGAGCAGTACCCGCTGGTCGCACCGTTTTGCAAAACGCTGGGCACGGCCGCCTGAGCGGCCGCCGGAAGCGCTACGCGACTGCGAGCATATCGAAGTCGGCCTTGCCGGCACCACAATCCGGACAAGTCCAGCTGTCGGGTACGTCGCTCCAGCGCGTCCCCGGTGCCACGCCTTCATCGGGCATGCCCTCGGCTTCATCATAGACGAAGGCGCAAAGCTGGCATTGCCATACACGCAGTGCCTGGCCGCCGGATTTTTCGGCCACCCGCCGCGCGCCGCCATCGGGCCGCGGAAAATTAAGCACCAGAACGTCTGCGCCCGCGGGTCCGGCCTCGAGCTGAAAGCTGCCTTCGTCCGGCCTGATGAAACAGACCGACGTCGCGCCATGCTCACGCTCCTGATAGCGGACGCTGCCTCGCGCGACAATGATGAACTGACCGTTGCTGCCGGATGCGTCGGGCGTTGCCGTCGTCGCGCCGGGCGCGAGCCTCAGCGAATACGCAGCGAGCCCGCGCTCATCGCGCAAGATGGTGAACGCATGCAGATTGACGGCGGCCTCGCCGGCAAATTCCGGCAGCTCCGTCGCCTGCCAGGGACGCCGCTCCGGCATGCCCAGCAGCTTCTCCCGATTGGCCTCGACGTACTGCGCGCCTGGGTCCCAATGCGCGCGTAGCGTGAGGAAGCCGACGCCGCGCTGATCGCCTGCGATCGGACCGTACGGCGTATAGGCGCGCGAAAAATGCACGGCGTTGATCGCAAGCTCATGTTTGCCCAATGTTCCGCCGCCGGTGACTACCACCTGAAACTGGTCGACCTGGTGAAAGTGGGTTTCTATCGTGTGATTCGGCGAGTCCTCCGCGAGAAACGCCACGGGATGATCGAGCACGCCTTCGGGAGGCTTGATGAACTCCGTGCGCCAGCCGTCGAGCCCGCCGGGCATCACGCGGCGTTTCCTGCCGGTTATTACGTCTTCATACGAAGCAAATTGCGGCACGGTCGCATCCTCGCCCAATAAAATTAGCGGTTGTTGAGCCGACATAATACCCGCTCGCGCGAGCGTCGTCCGGCGCGCTGCTGTCATTCACGCTACACTCCCCGCATAATGAAATCGATAGTAGTTCGCCCCCTGAAAAACACGCTCTTCGCCTGCTGCCTGGCGGCTGTGCTGGCGAACACGGCGCCAGCAATCGCCGCGGCAGCCTATCCGGCGCGGCCCGTCCGCTTCGTTGTGCCGTTTTCGCCCGGCGGCAATGCAGATACCGTCGCACGCATAGCCGCGCAAAAAATCGGTGAATCGCTCGGGCAGCAGATTGTCATCGACAACCGCTCAGGCGGCAACGGCAATATCGGGATGGAAATCGTCGCGCGCGCCGCGCCTGACGGCTATTCCGTCGTGCTCGGCTATATCTCGAACGTCGCTATCGCGCCCAGCCTGATACCCGGGCTGCCGTTCGATCCCGTGAAAGACTTTGCGCCTATCACCCAACTCGCCAGCGCGCAGAACATCGTCGCGGTACACCCTTCCGTCGCGGCGCGGGATCTCAAAGAACTTGTCGCACTGTCGAAGAACAAGCCGGGCGCCATCAATTTCTCGTCCGCCGGCGTGGGCACCGTGGGGCATCTGACCGGCGAGTACTTGAACACGGCGCTCGGCGCAAACCTGCAGCACGTCCCCTACAGGGGCGGCGGACAAAGCGTGACCGATCTCGTGGCCGGCCAGATTCAGATGGTGATAGGCGGCATGGCATCGTTCATGCCATATATAAAATCCAGGCGCTTGCACGCGCTGGCCGTCACCGGCGCGAAACGTTCTGCCGCCGCACCCGATGTCCCGACCATCGCCGAATCGCTCATCCCAGGGTTCGAAGCGACCGCGTGGTATGGCGTGCTCGCGCCGGCCGGCACGCCGCACGAAATCGTAACGCGTCTGCACGCTGAATTCGCGAAGGCGATGGCGGCGCCGGAAACCAGGCAGCGGCTGGAGCCGCTCGGCTTCGAGATCGTCGCCAGCAATCCTGCGCAATTTGCCGCGTATATAAAAACAGAAACGGTCAAATGGGCAAAGGTCGTGAAAGTTTCCGGCGCCAAGGCCGAATGATTAATCTCCCGGAACAGTCACTTAAATGATCACAAGAACCGCACTCATCGCCGGCGCGTCGGGCCTGATCGGCCGCCGCATCGCCGAACACCTGGTCGCCACCGGCGGCTGGAACGTGGTCGGGTTGGCGCGCTCGGCGCGAACCTCACCCGGCATGCGCTGGATTGCCGTCGAACTGAAAGACATCGATGACTGCAAGCGCAAGCTCGGCGCGTTGAGCGATGTCACGCATATTTTCTATGCGGCGCGCTACGACCACCCGGAGGGCATTCCGGAATCCGTCGAAATCAACACCGCGATGCTCGTCAACCTCGTCAATGCGGTCGAGCCGATTGCAAAACTCAGGCACGTGCACGCGGTGCACGGCAGCAAATACTATGGGACCCAGCTCGGCCCGGTGCCGGTGCCGCTGACCGAAGAAAGCCCGCGCGCGAACAACCGTAATTTTTATTTCGAGCAGGAAGACTTTCTGCGCGCACAAAGCCGCGGCAAGAACTGGGGTTATTCGACGTCGCGGCCGCATTCGTTCTGCGACCCGGCAATCGACTATGCGCGCTCCGCGGGCATGGTCATCGCTGTCTATGCTGCAGTCCAGCGCGAACTCGGTCTGCCGCTGGATTTTCCCGGCACTGAAGCGAGCTTCAAGGTGCCTTCGCAATTCACAGATACCGCCCTGCTCGCCCGCAGCCTCGCGTGGATGGCCGAGGAGCCGCGCTGCGCCAATCAGTCATTCAATGTCATCAACGGCGACTATCCACGCTGGATGGACCTGTGGCCGGACATCGCGAAAGGGTTCGGCATGCAGGCCGGCGCGCCGCGCAACCTGAAACTCGCCTCCTACATGGCGGACAAAGGCGCGGTGTGGCAGAACATCGTTAAAAAGCACGGCCTGCGCCCGACCCAACTCGAATCCGTCGCCTTGTGGCCGTACGGCGATTACCTGTTGCGGCCTGAATGGGAGATACGATCGCTGATGACCAAGGCGCGCGCACTGGGTTTCGCCGAGACGCTGGACACTGGCGCGATGTTCGCGCAGCACTTCGCGCACTACCGCGCCGAGAAAATCATTCCCTGCGCAAGCCGGCCGTCCATTTAAAAAAATGGCAAGTAACGAAAATATGCATTTTATTTATCGATGCGCCGGTGCCAAGTTTCAAGCGGTTTTTCGGGCTTTCATAAAACTACAAGGCAATCATGGAAAAAGTTGTCATCGTTACGGGGGCGGGTGGGTGGTTGGGCAGCGGAGTTGCCATGGCCTTTGGCAGGGCCGGCGATAAAGTCCTGATCAACGACGTGGACGAGGATGCGGCCGCGGAAGTTGCCGCCGCCATCAACAAGCAGGGGCCGGGTCAGGCGGTTGCCTTCCCCGCCAGCGTGACCCAATACAAGGAAGTCGCGGCAATGGTCGAGCGGGCGCTCGCGCTGTGGGGACGGGTGGACGTCATGGTCTGCGTGGCCGGCGGCGCCCTGGGGCGGCTCACGAGAGGGCGCGAAAAGGAAAAGCTCATCACCGAATACAGCGACGAAGACTGGGACCTGGTGGTCGACACCAACCTGAAGGGCATCTTTCACTGCATCAAGGCGGCGGCCGCGCCGATGTCGAAGCAGCGGGACGGCCACATCATCATCATGGGCTCGGGGACCGGCTCGAAAGGACGGGCCCGATGGTCCGCCTATGCCGCCTCCAAGGCGGGCGTGCTGGGGCTCATGAAGGCGGCCGCGCTCGAACTCGGCGAACACAACGTGAAAGTCAACGTGGTCGCGCCGGGTAAAAACCCCCACCCCGGCGAGGCGGACACCTTTGCCGAAGGCAATATTCTGAAGCGGACCAACCATCCGGACGAAGTCGGCGAATTCTTCGTCCACCTCTCGCGCATGAAAAGCGTGTCTGGACAATTCATCAATCTGGACGCGCGCATTCTGTTCTGAGCCGCGCGCGCTGCACCGGCGCCGGCCATACAAGCATTAACAAGGAGGAGATTGAAGTGGATCGCATTCTGGATTTTCTGAGCGATTACGGCGTGGCGCTGAAATATGGCGATCTTCCGGCAAGCACGGTCCACACGGTCAAGCGCGTTGTCATCGATACGCTGGGTTGCGCAATAGGCGCTTTTCACCTGGAGCCGCCGGCGATCGCGCGCGCTCATGCCCTCGAATCGACATCGCGCCCGGGTGCGACGGTATTCGGCACGCGCCACCGCTGCGCGCCCGAAACCGCGGCTTTCGCCAACGGCGTGGCATCGCGCTACTTCGACCTTAACGACACCAGCATGTCGCCCAAGACCGGGCATACCAGCGACAATCTGATGGGCGTGCTGGCGGCGGCGGAATACGCGGGCGCAGACATGCAGACAACAATCGCCAGCATAGTCCTCGCGTACGAAGTACATGACCGCTTTGGTGCGGCCTGCACGGACCTGCGGGCCAGCGGGTGGGACAACGTCGTTTACGTCGTCCTCGGCTCCGCGGCCGGCGCGGCAAAGGCGATGGGCCTCGGCAAAGAGCAGATGGCCAATGCCCTGGCGCTCGCGGCTGTCGCCAACGCCAGCATGACCCAGACCCGCGTGGGCCAGCTTTCGATGTGGAAGGGATGCGCGGCCGGGAATTCGACGCGCAACGGCGTTTTCGCGGCGCTGATCGCGCGGCGGGGGCTGACCGGGCCCGCGGAGGCGTTTGAAGGGCCGCTGGGATTCAAGAAGCAGATGGGGACCGCGCTGAAGCTGCCGGAATTCGGCGGTGGCGGCACGCAGTTCTCCATAGAAACCGCGAAATTCAAATGCTATCCCTGCGATTACGAGGCCCAGTGCTCGGTCACTCCCGCGGTCGAGCTGCATAAAATACTCAGGGGGAAACTGCATGACATCCAGAAGATCGATGTCGAAACTTACGAGTTCGCCGTCGAAATCGCGGCGGACACGCGCGACAAGTGGAACCCGACCAGCCGCGAGACCGCGGACCACAGCATCCCGTACATCATTGCCGTGGCGCTCAGCCGCGGCACCATCTGGCACGAAGATTTCGAACCCGACCGCTTCAACGATCCGGACATACGCGCGCTGATGCAGAAAATCGACGTGCGGTGGACCGAAGAATGCAACAAGCTGTGGCCGGAGGCCTTTCCCTTCCGCATCACGGTAACCATGAAATCCGGCGAAAAGCATGTATGCGAAGTGCACTATGCGAAAGGTCACCCCAAGAACCCGCTCAGCGACCAGGAAGTCGAGGCGAAATTTCTGAAACTGGCGCAGCCGGTCCTCGGAAAAACCAAGGCGGCCAAGGCGCTCAAGCGGCTGTGGCGCCTCGAAGACATGAAAAGCGTGCGCGAAATACTTACACTCTTCGCGCTTGATTCCGGGACGTCCGCGCATCCGGCGGCCAGGCAAAGTAAAGGCGGATAGTCAAATGCACAAGTCACTCACAACCGCAGCTATCCTGTTCACTCTTGCGTCCATCGCGTCGGCGCAGCAGTTTCCTGCCAAGCCCATACGTATCATCATTCCCTTTCCGCCGGGTGGGATAGGCGACCTCACCGGGCGCGTCATCAGCCAGAAGCTGAGCGAGAACATCGGGCAAAGCGTGATCATCGAAAACCGCCCCGGCGGCGATGAAATCATCGGCTCCGAGCTGCTGGTGCGCTCGGCGCCCGACGGCTATACGCTGCTGATGCCCACGGCGGCGCACGCCGTCAATCCAAACGTGCGCAAAAAACTGCCGTTCGATCCGGTGAAGGATTTCGCGCCGGTCACTCTCGCCACGCAGTTCCCTTATCTGATCGTCGTGCATCCGTCGGTTCCCGCAAAATCGCTCAAGGAACTGCTTGCATACGCGAAGGCGCATCCCGACAAGCTCACTTATGGCACGAGCGCAACTCTGCCTAACCTGGCAACCGGCTGGCTCGTCAAGGTGACCGGTATCAGGATTACGCACGTTCCATACAAGGGTGCCGGTCCCGTGCTGGTCGACCTGATCGGCGGCCATCTCGATTCCGCGTTTGCCGCGCCCGTCGGACCTATGCCCTTCATTCAGAGCGGCCGTTTGAAAGCCGTGGCCGTCACCTCGCGCACGCGGTCCGCGTTTCTTCCGAACGTGCCAACCGTCATTGAAGCCGGCATCCCTGACTACGAAGTCCTCGGCTGGAATGGCGTGCTGGCGCCGGCCGCGACGCCGCGCGAAATTATCCTGCGGCTCAACACGGAACTGGTGAACGCGCTCAAGGCCCCCGAGGTAAGGGAGCAGTTTTCCCAAAGAGCGATGCAGACTGTCGGCAACTCGGCGGAAGAGTTTGCGCGTTTCATGGCCGCCGAAACCGTGAAGTGGCACAAGGCAGCGCAACTCTCCGGGATCAAACCCGAATAGCACGCTGCGCAAGCCCTGGCCTAGTCTTTTTTCGGCACGACGACTTTGTCGGGCATCTGGACAGGTATCCCACGCTCGAATTTCTCGTCGCTGGCGATCAGGCCGAGAACCAGCCACGCCGTAAAAGCGCTCACCACCACGAACGCGATGATCATGGCGCGCTTTCCCAGGCGGCTATTGGCGGTCTCCTCTGCTTCGAGATCGTCAACCAGGTTTCTCACTT
>JAIOOZ010000235.1 GCA_021414185.1 Betaproteobacteria bacterium | reverse complement strand
GCCGCAATGCGAAATCGACGGCGATCTGCGCGTCGGCGCGCGTCTCGCCGGGCGCTGCAACCGCCGCGCGCACGCGCGTGATGCGGCGCTCCGAGTTGGTGACCGTGCCTTCTTTCTCGCCCCACGTCGTCGCCGGCAGCAAGAGGTCGGCGTAATTCACGGTATCGGTCTTGCGGTACGCTTCCTGCACCACTACGAATTCCGCGCGTTCGAGCGCGGCGCGCACGTGGTTGACGTCAGGCATGGATTGCGCCGGGTTCGTGCAGGCTATCCACACGGCCTTGATTTCGCCGCGATGAATCGCATCGAACATTTCCACTGCCGTCTTGCCGGGTTGCGCCGGCACCGCATCGACACCCCACAATTGCGCGATTTCGGCGCGATGCGCGGGGTTCGCCATGTCGCGATGCGCGGATAGCAGGTTCGCCATGCCGCCGACTTCGCGTCCGCCCATCGCGTTCGGTTGCCCGGTGAGCGACAGCGGGCCGGCGCCGGGTTTGCCGATATGCCCAGTTGCGAGATGCAGGTTGATCAGTGCGGCGTTGTTGTGCGTGCCGTGCGAGGATTGATTGAGCCCCTGACAATAGAGCGACAACGTGGCGCGCGACGCGCCGAACCATTTTGCCGCCTGCACGATATCGTCGGCCGGAATGCCGCAGGTGACCGACGCCGCCTGCGGCGTGTATTCGCTCACCGCGTCTTTCAGCGCGTCGAAACCCACCGTATGCGCGCGGATGTAGTCGATGTTGCAGAGCCCTTCCCACAGCATCACGTGCAGCATCGCGTTATAAAGCGCGATGTCGGTGCCGGGCAGGATGGGCAGGAAGAGATCCGCTGCGGCCGCGGTGTCGGTGCGCCGCGGATCGACCACGATGATTTTCAGCGCGGGGTTACGCGCCTTCGCATCAATGATGCGGCGATACAGGATCGGATGCGCGTACGCCGTATTGGAACCGGAGATGAATATGCACTCTGCCGTGTCGATGTCTTCATAACAGGCAGGCGGCGCATCAGCGCCCAGCGTCGCCTTATAACCGGCAACTGCCGACGACATGCACAGCCGCGAATTGGTATCGACGTTGTTGGTGCCGACCAGCCCTTTGGCGAGCTTGTTGAAGACGTAATAGTCCTCGGTCAGCAATTGGCCCGAGATGTAGAACGCGACGCTGTCCGGGCCGTGCTCGCGGATGGCCGCGGCAAATTTGCCGGCGGCGTGATCGAGCGCGGCGTCCCAGCTCACGCGCTCGCGCGCGGCGGCGCGGGAACTGCGCAATTCCGGATATAGTGCGCGTGCGGCGGACCCGGCCGTCAGATGCAATGTCGTGCCCTTGGTGCACAGGCGGCCGAAATTCGCCGGATGCGCGTCATCGCCGCGTACGCCGGTGATGCGTTCACCATCGGTTTCGATCACGACCCCGCAGCCGACACCGCAATAGCAACAGGTGGATTTGAACTCTGGCATGGCAACAACTTAGCAACCGACGTGCCAGTGCTATACCTTATCTAAATCATGGCGATACAAGTTTAATCAGACTGTAATACTGAAATTACGCAAGCTGGCAGTGCACGCAGAGCGCCATTCGCATCATGTTGGTGCGCGGCATGCAATCATTTGGAATCAGAACTTTGCAACACGCCCAGCGGCTGCGCTTTCCCGCTCAAATACGCTCCCAGCGTCAGCATCGTGGGAGCACGTTCCAGCAACACTGCGGCAACCCTCGCGACGGCTGGCCACGTCGCCAGGCGCGCAAATATCGCGGCCATATACACGCGCCGCGCAAAATTCCGCCGCCAGCTTGCCGCATAATCGGCGGCGAGCGCGGCAGTTCCGCGCCCTGCCAGAATTTCATCTTTGTGCGCGACAAGACGCTCGCACAACAGCCAGGATGACTGCAGGGCCATGCTGATGCCTTCGGCCACGATCGGATGAGCCTCGCCCGCCGCGTTACCGACCGCGAAAATTCCATCACGGCGAATTGCGCGTATGCCCGGCCGTATCGGCCCCGCCGACAACCATGTTGCATCGAGCGTTGCGCTGTCCAGCGCTGCATCAACTCCGCGGCACGATGCGCGCATGTGCGCGATTACGGCCTCGGCGGCTTTGCTGCCCGGCCACTGGCGCCGGCAACGCGCCAGCGTGTCGCGCCGGATGCAGCAGGAAAGACTTACGCGTCCACGGTCGCTATGCACCATGCCGCCGTAACCACCGGGAAATACCAGCAGCGGCATCAGTTCCGCGGGCAGGCTGCAATTGAAAAAATGCGCCTTGAATGCAAACAAGTCGGAACCGCGCGTCTTTCGCTACTGCCGTGCCCATAAAACCGCCCGCCGTCTGCTCTACTGCGGTCAGCGTCCACGGCTGGAACACCTCGGCACCCGAAATCGCAGCACCGCTCAACATGAGCGCATCGAAATGGTCGCGGCCCAAGGCTCTGCCGAACAACTCCGCCCCATCCCCGAGGGGCGGCATAACGGCGGCGAGCATCGTTTCACCCGTGTAGAGGCCGACATTCCGCACCGACGGCCCGGCCTGCGCGAGATAGGCGCCGGCGAGGCCAAGTTTTTGCAATAACGGCAGGCTGGTAGCGGATATGAACTCCCCGCAGACTTTGCGCCGCGGAAACGGCGCCTTTTCCACCACCGCTACCGACCAGCCCTCGCGCGCGAGCAGCATGGCCGCCGCCGCGCCGGCTGGTCCCGCCCCGATGACCAGCGCATCATAGGTTTTCACGCCGGGTGTCCTGCGCCAACATCGCAAGCGCCGCTTGCATCATTTTCGGCACGCGCCGCCACGAAACAATGGCTGAACAATCCGTAGGGATATTCGCGCAGCGTCCACGCACCGACGGCCGGCCACAATCCGCACAACTCCCGGTTCACGAAGCCCGCGCGCACGCTCACCACGGCGTCGTGCCGGGTCACGTCGTTGCAGCCAATGGCACCGAGCATACGGCTGCCGAACAGCGCGCGGCTGGAGCGTTGCGGCTCGCAGGCAATCAGGACGCGCGTGCGCCGCGCGATCAGGGACAACAATTCAGCCAATCTTGCGGCGTCGAAATGATGCAGAAACAGATTGGCGACGATGACGTCGAAAACCGGCGCGGCGGGTTGCGCGAGCCAGGCAAATACATCTGCTGACACGGCTTGCGCCTGCCATCCGATAGCGGTAAATCGCCCGCTCGTCGCCGGGCTGACCAGACTCTGCTGGTCCAGTAGAACGACGTCCATTGCAGGCCACTGCGGCGCAAGCTTTTCCGCGACCCGCAGCAAAAAGCTGCCGTCGCCGGCGCCGATTTCCACGATGGCGCGCGGCGCCGGTCCGGGAAATACGCGGCGCAGTTCACGCGCGACCAGCCTGCCGTTCATCATCAATGCATTGATGCGGCGCAAATCGCGGCGTGACCGCATGGCGCGCGGGTCGGCGGGCGGAAGTTCGTCCAGCCACTCGGGCTCGATGCTGCGTCGTAGGTGCATGGCCCTGTTTTCGCCGGCGCGTGCCGTTACGCCACTTTGAGCAACGCGCCGTGGCAACTGAAGCCGGCGCCGAACGACGACATCCACCACCACCCGCCGGGAGCGTTATCCGCCAATGCCGCCTGCAACGTGAAATACACCGACGGGCTGCTCACGTTGCCGAACTCACGCAGCACCTTGCTGCTCCAGCCGACGTCGTCCACGGAAAGTGCCAGGCTCTCCCGCAAAGCTTCCAGCACCTTGCGGCCGCCTGCATGCCAGATCCAGATATCGATATCGTCGCGCGACATCCCCTGCCTCGCCAATACGTCGTCCAGCACGACGGCGGCATGCCGCGCCGCGAGGCGCGGGACCTGCGGCGTGAGTATGTTGCGTAACATCCCGTCCTTGTGTTCGAAGCGCAAAGCGTCGCGCTCGGCCGGCGCGTGCAACGACCCCGCCGTCCTCCATTCGATGCTGCGGCCCACCGGATCCGGCTCCGCGGCGAGCACTGCCGCACCTGCGCCATCGCCGAACAGACAGGCGCTGATCAATACGCCCGGGTCATTGTCGAGATAAAAAGCGGCGCTGCAGACTTCCACGCAAACCGACAAGACATTCTTGCAATCGTCCGCGCGCAGCAGCGCATCGGCCGCGCGCAAATTCGGCAATGCCGCGCCGCAGCCCTGGCCCACCAGGTCGAGCGCGATCACGTCCGGGCGCAGGTCCAGGCTTTCGCCGACGTAGCTGGTCAGGCCGGGACACAGGTAACCGGTGCAGGTGCTGATGACGACGGCGTCTATATCGTGTGGCCGCAGCCCGGCCTGCTCCAATGCGCTGGTGGCTGCGGCATGCGCAAGCGCCGGCGCGTGCAATGCGAAACGGCGTTGCAGCGTATCGGGATCGGTGACAAACACTTCGGCCAGGGTATCGAGCGCGAGCGACCGCGTGCGGATGCCGTTGTCGTGCAGCAGGACTCTTTGCAGGGTCGTACGCGCGCGCCGGTCAAGCTGCGCGAATTGCGGCGCCGCCTGGAACGATTCCCAGCACTGCGCTTGCGTATACCGCTGCGGCGACGCTGCCGTGCCCAGTCCCGTGATAAACATTGATTGGCCTTTTTGCAGTCGCCGAAACTATTGATTCAGCGCGAAGTTATTGCGGCTTGCCCACGAAAAAGGCCCCCGGGAAATGTAATTTGCCGGGGGCCCGGATCCGCCGATTGTCTTCAGGGAGGAAAAGAACAGGCGGGATCCGTTACCGATTATCCACGCCGGACCGCGGCTTTCCGTACGCTATCGCACATATAAACGGTTATTTCATGCCGCCTCGTCACGCGCGCATTGCAAAACCAGGACTTCAAGCCCCTTCGGCCCCGCCTGCACCGCGAGCGCCAGATCGGACGGCCCCACGTACACGACGGACCACGCCGGATAACTCTCCGCCTCGTGCTCGAGGCTGCCGTTCACCACGTACACGACGGACCACGCCGGATAACTCTCCGCCTCGTGCTCGAGGCTGCCGTTCAGCACCAGGTAGAACTGCCCGCCGCTGGCTTGCGGGTTGGGCCCGGCGGTGCGCATGTCCGGTCCGAGGCGCATCATCCATGCGCCGAGTCCATCGTCATGCGTTTCTTTGGTGAGCGGCTCCAGCGCCACCCCATCGCGGCTGAGCAGCACCGGCTCCGTGCTTAACGTGATTTGCTCGTTGAAGTGCCGCTTCTTGCCCGGTTTCATCTTTTCGCGATAGCCCGGCTCATGCAGGTAAACCGGACCGGAGTCGGTTTTAGGGCGCAATGCAAAATAGGAAAATCCCTGCGCACCCGCACTGACCGGGCCATAGCCGGTGTCATGGTCAACGTAGTGCACGGTCACCGGATTGGCCGCCTTGTTGCGCACGAGACTGCCGCTGCCGGCAACGAAGATCTGGAACTGGTCGACCGCGTGGTAGTGCGGAAGTATGGTCTCTCCCGGCCGCATCTCAACGAGAAACACCTGCGGACGGGGCACGATTTCCCCGTATTTCACTTCGCCGATAAAATCCGTGCGCCAGCGCCATTGCTCCGGCTCGGTCTTGGAGCGGGTGATGATCCGCCGCGGCAATGCCTCTACGCTGCTGACTGCCTGCACCATGCGTGCCTCCTTTGCCTTATTGCCGCCTTAATCGAGCTTGCCGAGCACGGGCACGAGCTTCGCCCATTTCTGGATTTCGCTTCTCATCAGTTCCGCGAACTCCTGCGGCGTGCCGCCCACTGCTTCAGAACCTTCGACCGCGAATTTTTCCCTGATCTCGGCGGTCTTCACGATCTTGACGACTTCGTCCGGACTCGGCAACGGTGGGCACTTTCGGGAGGGCGGGCATGCGCCGGGTGCCTGTAACCGCCAGCAAGTGCAGGCGGCCGCTGCTGACCAGCGAAGCGGCGGAAATCAGGTTGTTGAACATGATCTGCACGTGTCCACCCACCAGGTCCATCAGGCCGGGAACGCCACCTTTATAGGGAACATGCACGACGTTGATGTTGGCCATGGATGCGAACAGCGCGCCCGCAAGATGGGTGCCGGAGCCGCTGCCCGCCGATGCATAGTACAACTCGCCCGGCCGGCGCTTCGCCAGCGCGAGCAATTCCTTCACCGAGGCTGCCGGCACGCTCGGATGGACCAGCAGCAGCAGTGGCGCCGCCGCGACCTGCGTCACCGGCAGGAAGTCCTTGATCGGGTCGTAACGCAGGTTCTTCACCAGCGCCGCGTTGATGGTATGGCTGTTGGTCACCATCAGGATGGTATAGCCGTCTGGCGGCGCCTTGGCCGTCAACTCGGAACCTATCATCGTGCCGGCGCCGGCACGGTTGTCCGCAACTACCGGCTGCCCTACCGCGTCGCTGAGTCTTTGCGCGACGGCGCGTCCCACGGTATCCACGCCGCCGCCGGGCGGCGCCGGAATGATCATGCGTATCGATTTGCTCGGATAGGGCTGCGCACTCGCCACTCCGGGGCATGCACCCAACGCGACAACCAACAACACTCTGCTG
>JAIOOZ010000536.1 GCA_021414185.1 Betaproteobacteria bacterium | reverse complement strand
TGCGGCGTCGACGATCTGCCGCACATCATGCGGCCGCGCGCGGCCGGCGGCCAGCTCCACCACGCCGGCCAGGTCGAGGTCATCTCCAGCCTCGCGCGCGACGGCAGTGCGGTGTTCCGCGATTTGCGCTGGGGCGTCTACGTGACGTTCGCTGCCGACAGCGAGTACGTGCGGCGCTGCTTTCACGAATACGGCCTCGTCACGGACAGCAGCGGCAATTACTCGTCTATGTACAAGCCTTTTCACCTGATCGGACTCGAACTCGGCATCAGCGTCGCGTCTGTCGGCCTGCGCGGCGAAGCAACCGGTGCTGCGACCGGTTTTCGCGGTGACGTCGTCGCCACTGCCAAGCGCGATCTCAAGGCGGGCGAGACACTCGACGGTGAAGGCGGTTATACCGTCTACGGCAAGCTCATGCCGGCAGCGGATTCCCTGGCGTGCGGCGGTCTGCCGCTGGGGCTCGCCCACGGCGTTGCCATGAAACGCGCGGTCGCTCAAGGCCAGACCGTGACGTGGGCGGATGTGGCCGCCATCGACAGCGACGCCGCGCGTTTCCGGCGCGAGATGGAGCAGGCGTTCGCTGCCGAATTGGACGCTGACCGCGCGCAACGCGCGAGCTCAGGCTGAGCAAAACATGGACCGGCGCGGCTTCATCAGCATCTGCGCGGCCGGCGCCGCCGTCGGCATCAATCCCGCGCAGGCGGCGAACCTGCGGCCGCGCTTTTACGCGCGTGTGCGGCTGGTCGACGAAGCACGCCAGCCGCTGCGCGCGGCAAACCTCGCGGCCAACCGCAATTACATTTTTCACTACCCTTATGCCGCAACGCCCTGCTTTTTGCTGAACCTCGGCAAACCGACGCAGCAGGCGGTGACGCTGAAGACCGAAACCGGCGGCGATTACGAGTGGCCGGGCGGCGTCGGCCCGCAAAACGCGATCGTCGGCTACTCCGCGATATGCGCGCACCAGCTCTCCTACCCGACGCGCCAGATCAGCTTCATCAGTTATCGCAGTCAGCCAGGGCCGTCCAGACTCACGCACGGCAACGTCATCCACTGCTGCTCGGAACACAGCGAGTACGATCCGGCGACCGGCGCGCGCGTACTCGGCGGGCCGGCGCCGCAGCCGCTCTCGGCGATACTGCTCGAGCACGACAGGGTGAACGATCATCTGTACGCCGTCGGCACTCTGGGCGGCGAAATGTTCGAGGCTTTTTTCGCCAAGTACGAATTCAAGCTCGCCATCGAATACGGCGACAAGCGCGCGCGCCAGCCGGTCACTGGCGCCGCCGTCGTTGCAGAATTGCAGAAGTATTGCCGTCAGCAGGTCCAATGTTGACAGGCTTCCGTTAACCGAGCACGATGGGCCGGTGTCGTCCAGACTGCTGCCGGCGCCACACCAATCAGGAGGAGCACCCATATGAAAAACGTGATCAAGGCCGCAACCTGCGCAATGCTGCTGTCGGCATGCGCCTCGATGGAACCCGATGGTCCGACTGCGGTCGCCATGGTGCGCCCGGCCAGCGGCTCGCAGGTGCGCGGCGAAGCGAAATTCACGCAAGTCGGCAGCCGCGTCCGCGTCACCGCGGAAATCACCGGACTGTCGCCGGGCGCGCACGGGTTTCACATCCATGAAAAAGGCGATTGCAGCGCGGCCGACGGCATGAGCACCGGCGGGCACTTCAATCCGCAAAGCAAGAAACATGGCGCGCCCGACACGCCGGACCGTCATGCCGGCGACCTCGGCAACCTGACTGCCGATCAATCCGGCAAGGCTACCCTGAGCATGATGGTCGACGGTATTTCCGTCGGCAAAGGCATGGACGGCGTCATCGGCCGTGGCCTGATAGTGCACGCCAACGCCGACGACCTTAAAACCGACCCCACCGGCAACGCGGGTGGCCGCTACGGTTGCGGCGTAATCCAATAACAGCGCGAACCAGCAGTTCTCATTCGTACGGTAACCCGTTGGCGGCAACGTCAACGGGTTTTGTTTTGCCGTTGTTTTTGTCCGCGCGCGATCCGCGCGGCCGCGGATGAGTACAATCGCACCATGATCCGCTGGCTGCAATCCGATGAATCGTTTCCGCCGCTGACCGCAGCACTCGCCGAGCCCAACGGCCTGCTCGCTGCGGGCGGTGAGCTGTCGACGGCGCGCCTCATCGACGCTTACCGGCGCGGCATTTTTCCGTGGTTCAGCCCGGGCCAGCCCATCCTGTGGTGGAGCCCCGACCCGCGCATGGTGCTCATGCCGCCGGAACTCAAAGTCACGCGCTCGCTGGCGAAGACACTGCGCAACCGGCAATACGAAGTGCGCGCCGACACGGATTTTCGCACCGTCATCGAACGCTGCGCCGCACCCCGCGCGGAGCAGGAAGGCACGTGGATCAGCCCTGAAATGAGCGCGGCCTACTGTGCTTTGCATGAACTCGGAACCGCTCACTCGATCGAAACCTGGATCGACGGCGAACTCGCCGGCGGGCTCTACGGCGTCGCTATCGGCCGCATGTTTTACGGTGAGTCGATGTTCACGCGCGCGCCGGACGCCTCCAAAATCGCGCTCGTGCACCTGGTGCGCCAGCTCGCGCGCTGGCAGTTCGGCATGATCGACTGCCAGATGTACACGGAGCACCTCGCGTCACTGGGCGGGCGCGAAATCCCGCGCGCGGACTTCGTGCGAAAACTGCAGGAGTTGGTAAACTACCCGCATGTGCCCGGCCGCTGGAAACTAGACCTTGACCTTGCTCAATGATTTTCCGCTGTCGGTGCTGCAGTTCTACGCGACTGCGCCCTACCCGTGCAGCTATCTGCCGGACCGCATGGCGCGCTCGCAAGTGGCGACCCCCAGCCATCTGATCGACGCGCCGGTATACGGCGAACTGGTCAAGGCGGGCTTCCGCCGCAGCGGCGCGTTTACCTACCGGCCATATTGCGACCATTGCCGCGCCTGCGTGCCGGTGCGCGTCGCCACCGAAGAGTTCCGGCCCAACCGCACGCAACGCCGCATCTGGAAAAAACACGCCGCCCTCAAATCCGAAGTGCTCGATCTCAAGTACAGCCACGAGCACTACGCGCTGTACCTGCGCTACCAGTCGATGCGGCATGCGGGCGGCGGCATGGACCAGGACAGCCGCGAACAGTACCGCCACTTCCTGCTGCAGAGCAACGTCGAATCGCGGCTGGTGGAATTCCGCGAGGATGGCGTATTGCGCATGGTGAGCATACTCGACGAACTGGCGGACGGCCTGTCGTCCGTCTACACGTTCTTCGATCCGGAAATCGGTGCGGCAAGCTACGGCACTTACAATATCCTGTGGCAGATCGATCAATGCGTGAAAAGCGATCAGCCTTTCCTCTACCTTGGTTACTGGATCGCGCAAAGCCGCAAGATGGCCTACAAGATCAAGTTCCAGCCGATGCAGGGATTGATCGAAGGCCGCTGGCAACCACTGCCGGCCGCGCTGGACGGCGGCGGCATCGAGGCGACGGTCTAGGCTGCGGTTTTATCAGCCGCGGGCAGCGTCCACATGCGCACCAGCGAGTAGCCGACCGCCAGCAAGGTGGGGCCGAGGAAAATTCCGACGAATCCGAACGCGAACACGCCGCCGAACACGCCCAGCATCACCAGCACGAACGGCAGGCTGCTGCCGCGGCTGATCAGCAAAGGCTTAATGATGTTGTCGATGCCACTGATCACGAGAAACCCCCAGATCGCCATGAAGATCGCCCAGCCGGTCGAACTCTTGAACGCGAGCCAGATCACGGCGCCGCCCCAGATCAGCGGCGGCCCCACCGGCACCATCGACAGCAGGAAAGTCAGGAATCCCAGCAATGCCGCGCCGGGCACGCCCGCAATCAGAAACCCGATGAACGCCACGAGTCCCTGCGCGATCGCGGTGCCGACGATGCCATAGACCACGCCCTGGATGGTGCCGCCGACAGTCTGCAGCAGGCCCGGGGCAAGCACGCCGGCCACGTGGTGCGTTGCCGACTTCGCGGACTCCATTAGCGCGGCGCCGTCGCGGTAAAAGAAAAACGCGATAAAAGTAGTGAGACTCAGCTGCAGCACGCCTTCGCCAAGTATCAGCCCGGCATTCAGCAGTCCCTGCTGCATGGGTTGCGCCACCCTTTTCAGCGCTTCACCCAGTTTTTCCTCGCTCGTCGCGAGTTCTCGCCACCAGCCGTCCACGCCCTCACCAACCAACGGCAGGCTGGCGACCCAATCCGGCGGCTTGGGCAATCCGTCGGCAAAAAGTTCGCGCACTTGTCCGAACAATGCCGTGACGTTATCCGCGAGCGTCAACGCCAGCAGCGCCAGCGGCAGCACCACGACTAGGATCAGCAGCAGCGTCATCAGCAATGCCGCGAGCGTGCGGCGGCCGCCCAGCCGCTGCTCAAGCTGCAGGTAGACCGGCCAGGTCGAAAAACACACGATGGCGGCGCACAGCAGGGCCGTGACGAATGGCTGCAGCACCAGCAGACAGCCAACGACCAGAGTTACGATCGCCGCGACTTGCGCCATTTTTTCGACCCGGGTTTCCATTGTTGCAGTTCCGCTTCCGTGTGTTGTTGTAAGTGGTAAGTTTCTATCACGCCATAGGGGGCGGGTCAAACTGCGCGCAGCGCCCGTGATCCGTCCGCGGAAGGCTAAAATGCCGCAATGTTGATTGGCGTTCCCGGGGCAATATGACAAGCACTGCGGCAGACCTCGCCGCGCGCATCGATGCGCTGCTGCCGCAGTCGCAATGCAGGCTGTGCGGATATGCCGGCTGCCTGCCCTATGCCGAAGCGCTTGCCGCGGGGCGCGCCGGGATCAACCAATGTCCGCCCGGCGGCGATACCACCGTGCGCGAACTCGCCGCGGTACTCGATGCACCGTATCAGCCGGTCGATCCGCGTTTCGGCGCAACCAAACCGCCGGCAGTCGCATTGATCGATGAGAAATTGTGCATAGGCTGCACCCTGTGCATCGAGGCCTGTCCGGTGGATGCCATCGTCGGCGCGTCCAAACTGATGCACACGGTGATCGCGGATGCCTGCACGGGCTGCGAACTGTGCCTGCCGCCCTGCCCGGTCGACTGCATCAGCATGGCGCCGACCGGCGTCCAGCCATCGCGCGAAGAACTGCGCGACACAGCCGCGGCGGCGCGCCTGCGCTTCGAGCGACGCAACGCGCGCCGCGCGCGCGAACTTGCCGAGCGGCGCGCCGCCGGACGCGTCAACACTGCCACCGTAAACGAGCGGATAGTGCAACGCGCGATGGAACGCGCGCGGCAGCGGCTGGCGACCAAAGGACCGCGAAACAAATAAATTACGGACGCCGGGACATGCTGCAGATCAGGCGTGAAAGACTTCCTGCTTGATCGCGCCCTTGCTGGTGTTCTTCACCGCGTACATGAGCTTGTCGGCCTGGCGGATCATGTCTTCGATCGAAGCCGGCATGCGCAGGAAGGTAGCGATGCCGATGCTGAAAGTCACCGGCCAGTTGTGCTCCTGCATTTCGTGCAGCAGGCGCTGCTGCAGCATTTCAATGACCATGCGGCAGGCCTCGGCGTTGGTTTCCGGCAGCATCACGGCAAATTCGTCGCCGCCCAGCCGCCCCGGCAGGTCTGACGAGCGCAGTTTGCGCTGCATGGTCTTGGAAATCACGCGCAGCAATTCATCGCCGACGTGATGGCCGAATTTGTCGTTAACCATCTTGAAATTATCGCAGTCGATATAAGCGATCGACAGCGTGCGCTTGTAGCGCCGGCACACTTCGATCTCCGCGCTGACCACCTGATAGAAGCCGCCTTTGTTGACGAGCCCGGTCAGCGCGTCTTTGCGCGACTGAAAGTGCGCGTCCTCGAGCGCCTTGCGCAGTTCGGTCAGCGCGACAACCATGACCACGAAGCCGAACAGCACCGTGCCCCAGTCCCAATACAGCAACGACGGGTTGTTGATGTAGCGGCCGCCAACCGCGTCGACGTACGCCCACGAGGTGCAGGCCACGATGGACAGCAGGACACCGAACAGGCGCCCCATCACCCAGGTCAGGACCAGCAGCGGAACGAGATAAATCACCGTCAGGCGCAGCTTGAAGCCGGTCGCGTAATCGACCGCCGCGACCAGCAACATCAATACCAATCCGAACGCGATCCACTGTCCGCGATGCTGGTTCACAAAAAACGAACCGATTTCAGATTTCCCACGTGCCGTGTTGGCCATGTTCATGCTTTCTCTGGCAAACCGCGTCTCGAGCAGTTGCTTCTGGCATTCAACCTGCAAATAACATGCCACGCGGCTGCCAGCGTGACTTAGTTCTTGCTTGATCGCCTGACAGTGCCTGCAAATCGGCCAGCGCACCATCGTATGTGACATTGTTGGCACCCGCAACCGGCAGCAGAATGTGGAAATCCAGACGTCATAACGCGGTCTTTCATCACTTTCCGTGCCGCGCTGCATGCGGCAATCCGGGAATGCGCGCTGCCGGCGGTTGTCAATTGAGCGGCAGCCGATTACCCTGAGCGCCTTCGCCGACCGTTCCCCCGCATGAATCCGTCAAAACGCACTGAAATTTTCAGCCGGCTGCGCGCCGCCAATCCGGAACCGCGCGGCGAACTCGAATACCGCAACCCGTTTGAGCTGCTGGTGGCAGTCATACTGTCGGCCCAGGCCACTGACAAGAGCGTCAACCTGGCCACGCGCGAACTCTACGCGACTGCCAATACACCCGCGGCCATCCTGCAACTTGGCACCGCAGGGCTGGAAAAATACATCAAGCGCATTGGGCTCTATCGCACCAAGGCGAAAAATATCCTGGCGACCTGCCAGTTGCTGCTCGAACGCCACGCCGGCGCAGTGCCGGCCAGCGGCGAAGAGCTCGTGCAACTGCCGGGCGTGGGCCGCAAAACCGCCAGCGTCGTCCTCAATATCGCGTTCGGGCAACCGACCATCGCGGTCGATACGCACATTTTTCGCGTTTCCAACCGCACCGGTATTGCACCCGGCAAAGACGTGCTCGCGGTGGAAAAAAGGCTGGAAAAGCTGGTGCCGGATGAATTCAAGCTGCATGCCCATCACTGGCTGATCCTGCACGGGCGTTATGTATGCAAAGCGCGCAAACCCGACTGCCCGACCTGTTTAATTAATGACTTGTGCGAATTCAAACGCAAAACAAAGAGCAAATAGTCAGACCGCAGCCCGGCAGCAAACGCCGTGTGCCTTCCCTCATCCCTACGTGGCCTTGGGCCATTCATCCTTCATCCTTCCGCCTTCATCCTTAGTCATGTTCTCCCCCTCCCGCGACCAGGCGCGCCAATTCCTGTTCGATACCTGGCAGAAATATCGCAGCGGCACGGCGCTGAGCGAAATGGAGCGCATCGCGCTTGATGTCATGTCGCAGCATCCCGAATATCACGCGTTGCTCGACGACCCGGCGCGCAACCTGGACCGCGACTTCACGCCGGAAGACGGTGCGATCAACCCTTTCCTGCACCTGTCGCTGCATCTGGCGATTGAAGAGCAGCTCTCGATCGACCAGCCGCGCGGCATACGCACGCAATTCGCGCGCATAGCGCTGGCGTCGGGGTCGGAGCATGAGGCCAAACATGCATTGCTCGACTGCCTGGCCGAAACTCTGTGGCTCGCGCAGCGCGCAGGCTCCGCGCCGGATCAGGCTTTGTACCTGGCCTGTCTCGCCCGCAAATCCGCGAAATAACCGTAGTCAATGAAAAAGGCCGCGCGGCGTTGCCGGGCGGCCTTTTTTTGCGGAGTGAAGCGGGCTAGTACTTGCCCGAGAGCGCCTGCTGGCTCGAAAAATACGCGGCCAGATCGGCCATGTCTTCTTTTTTCAGGCTGGCGACCATGCCGGACATGACGGGATTCTTGCGCGCGCCCGATTTGTAGTCGCTGAGAGCGCGCAACAGATAATCGTAGTACTGGCCGGCCAGCTTGGGATTGTCGGCGATCGGGGTCGCGCCGGTCTCGCCATGGCACGCCGCGCACACTTTGGATTTATCCTTGCCGGCCGCGGGATCGGCAGCCTGCGCGGTTGCGCCGAACGCAAGGAGCACGGCGGTGAACAGAATTTTTTTCATGGTCGTCATCTCTTATTTTCCGGCCGTCTTGGTATTTTCGGTCGCGTAGTAAGCGCCCAGGTCGGCCATGTCCTTATCGCTCAGCCCGGCCGCAATCGCGCGCATGGTCGGATGGCTGCGCTCGCCGGATTTATAGGCCTGCAGCGCCTTCGCAATATAACCGGGGTGCTGGCCGCCGAGCTTGGGCACGCGGTACACCGACGGAAATACGGTCTTGTAATCCGGTATGCCGTGGCAGCCCTGGCACATGGCCGTTTTCTGCTTGCCCGCGGCGGCATCGCCATCGGCGGCCACCGCCGTCGACGCGATGCAAGCCAGCGCCACGGCGCCCGACAACATAGCGTTAAACATCTTCATTATCCGGTTTCTCCAAGTCGCTAAAAACTAGCGCGATTATACCGGAAAATCGCCGGCATGCACTGCTGCGCCCGGTTCAATGCCCCACGGTAAGCACGCCGGACGCCGCCAGCGACAGCACGCCGATTTCGAGCACTGCGATCGCCAGATAAACCCAGTCGCGGCGCGCGGCGTACAACGGCAGCAACGCGATAAAACACAGCAACGAAACACCCGACAGTATCGCGATGCCGACAAGCGGCCATGCATCGCCGTTGCCCAGCGTGGCGAGCCATCCCCAGCCCTGCGGCGCGCCGGTCGCGCGCAAATATTCCGGCGCAGCGAGCGTCCACAATCCAGGCATTTGCGCGAGCGGCACGAGCGCCGGCACCAGACCGAATACATAGGCGAGAAATCCCGCTACCAGCACGCCCAAGCCGAGTTTCATGCCGGCATCCAGCACGCGCGCATACCGCAATTGCTCCGGCGATGCATGGACGCGTTGCGCTGCTTCGCTGTCTTTTTTTAAGTCCATAGGCCCAACCCTTTCGCCAGCGCGCGCACGCCGGCCGCCAGCAACAGCGCAATGACAAGTTTGCGTATGGTAGATGCCTTGATGATCTTCAGCAGCCGCGCGCCGATGAATGCACCGAGCATCATGCCGATTACCGACGGCGCGGCGATGATGGCGAGCACCGCGCCCTTGTTGATATAAACCCATACCGCGGACGAATCGACGATGGACAGAATAAATCCGCTGCTTCCCGCCGACAACCTGAGCGGCACGCCCATCACGAGATTCAACGCGGGAACGTTGGCCCAGCCGGCGCCCAGCCCGAACAAGCCGGCCAGCATGCCGATGCCGACGAACAGCATCAGGCCCAGCGGTGTGCGATGTACCTGCCAGGCGATTTCCTTGCGATGCACCGCATCGTAAAAAATGCCGTTGATGCGCAATGCGGCCGCCAGCGCGTCGGTTTGCCCGACCTGCGGAAACTCGGATTTTTTCGCCACCCACATCAGCGTCACGATGCAAAGTATCGTCGCACCCAGCGCGGTCTGCACCAGCGCCGCCGGCAATGCAAGCCCGACCAGCGCACCAACGATGGAACTCGCCGATGCCAGCAGCGCCAGCGGCAATGCCAGGCGCAGATCGGCAAGTCCGGCGCGCAGCAGGCCGGGGCCCGCGGCAACCGCGCTCGCCAGCGCCACCAGCAAACCGGCGCCGCGCACGAAATCGATGTGGAACGGAAAAAAGCCGCTGACTATCGGCACGAACAACACGCCGCCGCCGACGCCCGCCGGCACCGCTATCATGCCGAGCACGAAGCACATCACGAACAGCGCGAGCGGCCACAGCCACCATGCCATTTCAGCAGCGGGAGCGTCTGCCGCCCATGCAATGACCGGCCAGCAGGCAGTCATAAACAGGGAGATCATGCCGACAATGCGGCAGGTGATGAGATTATTGATCTTCATTTTTCATAAACTCGCCGCAATTGCATCTGATCCCGCGCGGCAGCCGTATTGTAACGGGTGCGGCAGATTGCGCACGCCGCCACTCGGTTGCATGCCCCTCTCATTTCCCTTAACCTTGCCGCAGCATGGCCAACCGCCTCACCAAAATCTACACCCGCACCGGCGATGCCGGCACCACCGGGCTTGCCGACGGTTCGCGCGTGGCGAAAGATGCACCGCGCATCGAAGCGATAGGCGCGGTCGATGAATTGAACAGCTTCATCGGTCTCATGTTGTGCGAGGACCTGCCGGACGCGGTGCGCACCTGCCTCGATGGCGCGCAGCACGATTTGTTCGATCTGGGCGGCGAACTGAGCGTGCCCGGCCACGCCATCATGAGCGCGGCACACAGCAAGCGGCTGGAGGAAGCGCTCGACGCCTTCAACGCCGGCTTGCCCGCGTTGAAGGATTTCATCCTGCCCGGCGGCACGCGCGCCGCGAGCCTCTCGCACGTTGCGCGCACCGTGTGCCGCCGCGCGGAACGCGCGGTGGTCGCGCTGACCAAAACCGACACGGTCGCCCCGCCGCTCCTGCAATATCTGAACCGCCTGTCCGATCTGCTGTTTGTGCTCTCGCGCGCGCTCAACCGTCACGGCGGCCGCGACGACGTCTACTGGCAACAGGGCAAAAACCGCGCTTGACGATGGCTGGCCCCGGCCCCTCCCAGCAACCTGAAGTCCTCGCTGCGCTGCTGGCGCGCTGCGGGCTCGGCGACCAGCGCGCGCTGGCCGAACTCTACCAAGCGACCTCCGCGAAACTGTTTGGCGTCGCGCTGCGTATATGTCGTAGAGAAGACTGGGCCGAAGAGGTCCTGCAGGAGAGTTTCGTGAATATCTGGAACCATGCCGCCGCCTACGCCACGGGCAAAAGCCAGCCGATGACCTGGATGACCAGCATCGTGCGCAACCGCGCGCTCGACTGGCTAAGGCGCCCGCAGCATGAACAAACCAGCGCGGATTACGACCTGCTGGCCGGCAACCTGCGCGACGACGCCGCGGGCCCGCTCGAACAACTGACGCAGGCGACCGAGGCCGCCGCACTGGCGCGCTGCCTGGGTGAACTCGACGGCCAGCAGCGCCAGAGCATCGCACTCGCGTTTCAGCATGGCATGAGCCATTCGGAACTCGCCGCCCACCTGAAGCAACCGCTCGGCACCATCAAGACGTGGATCCGGCGCGGCCTCGAACGCCTTAAAGGCTGCCTGGCGGGCGCCGGCATATGAATTGCCGCAACCCGCAATTGCGCGAACAGCTCGCCGCCGAATACGTGCTGGGGACGCTATCCGGCCGCGTGCGCCGGCGCTTTGCGCAATTGATGAAATACGACGTCGAACTGCGCGGCACCGTAGCCGCCTGGGAAATGCGCCTCACACCGCTCGCTGCCGCGATGCCGGAGATATCGCCGCCGGCGCGCGTGTGGCAGGCGATTGCCGCGCGCATCGGTGCCCGCCCTATTCAGACCGGCTGGTGGGCGAAACTCGGCCTGTGGCGCGGCGCAGCCGCGGTAAGCGCCGCGCTGGTCATTGTGCTTGCCACCTTGCTGGTGACACGCCAGCCCGAGGAAAATATCGCGTTGTGGATGTTGCCCGGCGGCAGCGCAGCGCCGGTGTCGCTCGGCGTGATCGGGACAGACCCCACGCAAACCATAGCCGTCACCAGCAGTGCCGGAAAAATGCTGACGACGATCGCGGCCATGGCGATCAGCGTCGAGCCGGCAGGCGGTTCGCCGACCAGCCTGCCCACCGGCCCGGTAATCCTCTCCGGGCCCTGGATTAAGGTTATTTAGTACCCACCACGCGCGCCGCGCGCACCGTTTCAAGGTGCTCGCATATAGCCTGCGCACCCTGCAATATGCGCGGCGTCTGGCGCTGGATGTAATCGGGATCGACATACATTGCCCGCACCTGGCGCAGCCCGGCATAAGCCTGATTGCGCACCCACGGCGCGGCAAATTCGCCGGGTGTGGTCGCCGAACTGCCGCCGAGCACGACTTCCGGCTGCGCGGCCAACACGCTTTCGATGGAAATGACCGGCGTCAGCATCGGCGCAGCCGAGAAAACATTGCTGCCGCCGCACAACCCGATGACGTCGCTGATCATATGCCTGCCGTTGACCGTCATCAGCGGCTGGTGCCAGATTTCGTAGAACACCTTGACGCGGCTGCGCGCCGCGTAGCGCGCACTCAACGCGGCGATACCGCGCTCAAAGTCGCCGGCCGCCTGTTCCGCGCCGGCTGCACTGCCGGCAAGCATGCCCAGCGCGCGCAGCAGCCGGGGGATCGCCTCAAGCGTTCCCGGTTCCGCGACAAAAACCGCAAAACCCAGTTGTTCGAGCCGTTCGAAATCGGCCGCATGATTGCCGGTCTTCCAGCCGATAACGAGGTCCGGTTTGAGACTCAGCACCCGCTCGAGATCGATGCGCGAAGCGTCGCCGATTTGCGCGATCGTTTTCGCCGCGGCCGGAAAATCGCTGAACCGCGGCACGCCCACCAGTTGCGCGCCACCGCCCGCCGCAAATACGAGTTCGGTGATGGAAGGCGCCAGCGCAACGATGCGCTGCGCGGGCGCCGCCAATTCGACGCGCACGCCGCGGTCATCGACGGCGCTGATGCCGGCCGCATGCAATGCGGTGCTCGCGGCCAGGCCCAGCAACAAGGTGATAAGAGTTTGCGGCATGCGGAAACGCCGATTGCCGCGCCGCGGCGAAAACGCGGCTAGCGGCTGCCCATGTACTGCAGCAGCGTCGCGCTGGTGTGACGCAGGCGCTGCGAAAGCATGGTGACCAGCTTGATCAGGATCTTGGCGCCTAAACTGGGGCTCTCGACGATGATCTTGACCATGTCGTCGCGCGTGAGCGTGCCGAACGTGGTTTCCTTCAGTGCAATGCACGTGGCAAAGCGCGGCTCGCCGTCTATCATCGACATTTCGCCGAGCGTCATGCCGGGCGTCACCGAGGTCATCAGTTGCTGCTCTCCCATCAGGTTGCGCTTGTAGATATCGACTTCGCCGCGAATGACGAGCAGCATGTAATCGCCGACGTCGCCTTCGCGGATGATTGTCTGCTCTGGCTGCGCGTGGTAAATGCGCATGTAGCCGGCGAGCCGGTCGACGTCTTGGCGATTGAATTCGGCAAAAAACTGCGAGTGTCCGACCAGGCTGAAAATCTGGTCGGCGAACGCAGTGCCCGCGCCCAGATTCTCCAGGCTCTCGAGCACTTTGCGATCAGCGCTGGTATCCATTTTTTCCGCCATGCGTCATCCCCTCACTCCCCGCCGCCGCGCCGGAGACTAACGGTCGGCCTCCAGCAATTTGATGCGGCGCTTGCGCACGCCGTCCGCCAGCGTATCAAGCAATTTGTGGCTGTCTTCCCAGCTGATGCAGCCGTCGGTGATGCTCTGCCCGTAAACCAGCGGCTTTCCCGGCACCAGGTCCTGGCGGCCGGCCTTGAGATGGCTTTCGACCATCACGCCGAAAATGCGGTCGTCGCCGGCAGCGAGTTGCTGCGCCACGTCGTTGCCGACATCGATCTGCTTCTGCGGGTTCTTGCTCGAATTCGCGTGGCTGAAGTCTATCATCAGGCGCTGCGCGAGGCCGGCTTCCGCCAGTCCTTTGGCCGCGGCCTCAACGCTCGCGGCGTCATAGTTCGGCGCTTTGCCGCCGCGCAATATGATGTGGCAGTCTTCATTGCCGGCAGTCGACACGATCGCCGAGTGGCCGGCCTTGGTCACCGACAGAAAATGATGCGGTGCCTGCGCCGCGCGGATGGCATCGACCGCGATCTTGATATTGCCGTCGGTGCCGTTCTTGAAGCCGACCGGGCACGACAGGCCCGACGCGAGTTCGCGGTGAATCTGGCTTTCGGTGGTGCGCGCGCCAATGGCGCCCCACGACACGAGGTCGGCATTGTATTGCGGCGTGATCATGTCAAGGAATTCGCAGCCCACGGGCATGCCCATGCCGTTCAATTCGAGCTGCAACTCGCGCGCGATGCGTATGCCTTCATTGATGTTAAAGCTGCCGTCGAGCTTCGGATCGTTGATCAGGCCTTTCCAGCCGACCGTGGTACGCGGCTTCTCGAAATAAACGCGCATGACGACCAGCAGATCGTCGGCCAGCCGCGTCTTCGCCTCTTTCAGTTTGCCGGCATACTCCTTGGCCGCCTTCACGTCGTGTATCGAGCACGGCCCCATGATGACCAGCAGGCGGTCGTCCGCGCCGTGCAATATCCGGTGTATGCCCTGGCGCGCATCGTACGTGGTCTGCGCCGCGCTAGCGGTCAGCGGGAACTCGCGCAGCACATGCGCGGGCGGCACCAGTTCTTTGATCTCTTTGATCCGTAAATCGTCGGTTCTTTGCATAATTTCCGCTCAAATCCAGCAAAATCAGAATATTATAACTCAAGAGCGGCCGTCTTATTTGGCAGCGGCAGCCGCGCATCACAGTGCAGCCCGCGCGATGGTTTAGTTGAATTCCGCCATGCGCGACGGTTTGGCTATACAGGAATATGGAAGGTACTCATGGCAGACAAGATTTCCGCTTCAATCCGGTACAGCGGGCCCGACAGCTATTCATGGTTGAGCGCGTTGGCCTGCGTTGTATTCACCGGCTGCGCCACCGCACCCGCCAACCCGGACGCGCTCGTCATCTCCCCCGAACCTGACCGCGCCATAGTGATCGGGTGGGGAAATACCGCCGCGGAGAAAGCGCGCGCCGCGCTGACCACGACACCGGGCGCCCGCGTCAGCAGCCTGTTCGTCGCCAGGGCAAACGAACAGAAATTCGGGTTTGGAACGAATATCGCGCGCCTGGCGCCGGGCGACTATGCGTTGACGGTATTCTGCGAGCTTTATATCGACTACCGTATCTTTCCGCAGGACACGGCACTGAAGGCTGCGCTGAGCGCCAATCGCGTATACCGGCTGCGCGCGGAACCCGAAGGCCGCAGATGCCAGCCGACCCTCGAGGACGTCACCGGCCAGGAAAAATGAAGTTATCTGCGCCTGCCGCGCATCAACCCGCGCGCTGACGTTCGCACCACGCGCCCCAGGCGCGCCGGCAATGCGCTTCGAGTTGCCGCGTAAACCCCGCATGATCGAGCAGCGGCGATGCCTGCAACTGCGCGCGCAATCCCGCGCGCAGCGACTGGCGGCGGGTGGCGTCACCGGCAAGCGCCACTGCGATGTCTACATACTCCGCGGTACTGTGTGCAACCAGATCTTCGAGTCGAGCGCTGCGCAGCAGCGTGGCGCCGACGCGAGACATATGCACTTCGCCAGCCAGGGTAACCACGGGCACGCCCATCCACAATGCCTCGCAGGTGGTCGTCGTGCCGTTATACGGCCAGGTATCGAGCGCGATGTCGATCTCGTTGTAAAGTTCGAGATGCTGCTGCCGGTCCGCGATCCAGCCGCGCAACTCGACGCGTGCCGTATCGATGCCGGCGCGCTCGCAGCTGTCGAGCAAGCGATCTACCGTGTCCGGATAGTTCAGCGTTGAAGCCTTCAATGCGAGACGCGATGCCGGCACGGCGGCGAGAATTTGTCCCCACATCCGCAGCGTTTCATCGCTGAGCTTGGCAATATTGTTGAACGATGAAAACACGACTTCCGTCGCAGCTTCGCGCGGCACGGCAGCTGGCGCGTCGGGCGGCGGCTGATAACACAGGAAGCAATCGGCCATGCGCAGCAGGCTTTCAGTGTGGCGCTCTTCCGCGTCGGGCGCGGGATCGGCAGTGCCATCGGTGATGCGGCAATCCATGCCGGCGAGTCCGGTCGTGTCCGGATAGCCGAGCCAGGTCATTTGCACCGGCGCCGCCCGCCGCGCAAATACGCCGAGCCGGTTGCCTTTGGTATGCCCCGCCAGGTCGAACAGGATGTCGATTTTATCGTCGCGTATCGCGCGCTCGACCGCGGCGTCGGCGGCGCCCGCGACATCGCGCCAGCCGTCCGCCAACCCGCGCATGCGCTCTGTCGCATCGTCCGCCTGCGGATGCGAGTAATAGCAAAAAACTTCGTAGCGTTCGCGGTCATGACAACGGAGCACGGGCTCGATGAAATAGCCCACCGAGTGCCGCGAGAAATTCGGTGATACGTAGCCGATGCGCAGCCGGCGCTCAGGGTCGGGCGATTGCGTGAAACGATTGCCCGCGGGCGGCACCGCGCCGCGCATCATTTCCCCGAAACGCCGGTGCGCGTCGAACATATGCGGCGCATCGACCGGAGACCGGTAATGCCGGTGGAACAGCAGCGCTGAATAAATCACGCCCGACGCGGGGGCGAGTTGCCACGCACGCTCGTACATGGCTGCCGCTTCATCCATCGCCCACAAGTCGGCAAGCGTGCCTGCCGCGCCGAGACAGGCATCGACCGATTGCGGATACGCGAGCATGCACTCGCGATAGACTTCGAGCGCGGCGTTGAGCTGGCCCGCCTTGACCATGGCTTCGGCGCGCTGCAGAAATTCAGCACAGCTGCCGCCGGCGCCTTCGCGCGGACGAAACAGGTGGCCGAACAGTTTCGCCAGCATGCTCAGGCCGGCAAAGCGACGTAACGCAGCGCGATGATTTCCAGTTCCTCGATACCGGCGGGCGTTCTGAGCGTCACGACGTCGCCCGCGCGCGCCTTGGTGAGAGCGCGCGCCACCGGCGATATCCAGCTGATGCGCCCGCGCGGCGGATCGACTTCGTCCTGGCCGACGATGCTGATGGTGCGCTCGACACCTTTGCTGTCGCAGTAGGTAACGGTCGCGCCGAAAAACACCTGCTCGACGCCGGCGCGCGCCGGATCTATGACTTCGGCGATTTCCAGCCGCTTGTTCAGAAAACGGATGCGGCGGTCGATTTCACGCAAACGGCGTTTGCCGTAAATGTAATCGGCGTTCTCGGAGCGGTCGCCGTTCGAGGCCGCCCACGCGATGACCTTGACCAGTTGCGGGCGCTCCTTGTCGAGCAGACCTTGCACTTCGTTTTTCAGCCGCGCGTAGCCGGCGGGCGTAATGTAGTTCTTCGCGCCCGGCGGCAACGCCGGTTGCGCGTCCTCGTCGTCCTGCGGTTGCGCGCGTTCGCGCTCGATGTCGGCCAGTTTGCGCATATACAGAGGTGAATGAGTGAAGGCGTGAAGGAGTGAAAAATCCCCTCTCTCCCGTTACCGGGGGAGAGATGCAGGGGGTTCACCCATTCACCCCTTCACTCATTCACGGCTTCATTTCACGCGGTGCCGCCGACGGTCAGGCCGTCGATTCTGAGCGTCGGCTGGCCGACGCCGACCGGCACGCTCTGCCCTTCCTTGCCGCAGGTGCCGACACCGCTGTCGAGCGCCATGTCGTTGCCGATCATGGCCACCCGCGTCAGCACGTCGGGGCCGTTGCCGATCAGCGTCGCGCCCTTGACCGCATGACCGACCTTGCCGTCTTCTATCATGTACGCCTCGGACGCCGAGAACACGAACTTGCCGCTCGTGATGTCGACCTG